>NZ_RZQA01001628.1:0-481 GCF_004022915.1 Mesorhizobium sp. M7A.F.Ca.US.006.04.2.1 | reverse complement strand
CCTGCCCTCGATGCGGCTGGCCGCACTGCGCGACCTGCGCCATCCCATGTCCGTCGACCTCTGGGTCGACAGCGTCGCCCGCCATGCCAAGATCATCCTCGTGCGCATCCTCGGCGGCTACGACTGGTGGCGCTACGGCTGCGACCAGCTTGCCTCGACCGCCCGCGAACGCGGCATAAAACTGGCGCTGCTGCCCGGCGAATGCCGCGACGAGGATCTGCGCCTGATCGAAGCCTCGACGCTGCCGCGCGAGGAGTTGGACGGCCTGCTCGACTATTTCCGCGAGGGCGGCCCGGCGAATATGAGCGCACTGGTGCGGAAATTGGCGCGGCTGGCGGGGTCGGATGCGGAAGTTATCGGCCCGGTGGTGGTGCCGAAAGCTGGTTTTTACGTGCCTGGATGTGGAGTTGTGGAGAAGCCGGACTTATCGAATGCTGGCGCTTACAACGTCAACGCTCCTATCATCCCCATCCTGTTCTAT
>NZ_RZQA01001627.1:0-481 GCF_004022915.1 Mesorhizobium sp. M7A.F.Ca.US.006.04.2.1 | reverse complement strand
GGTGTCGTTGGCCAGAACGTTGCCGGTCGCCGCCGTGGCCGGCGTGATGCCGGCCTCGTTCGCGGACCCGGTGTCGGCGACCGCAACCGGCGCATCGTCGGTGCCGTGGATGGTGATGGTCAGCGTCGTCGAGGAGGTCCCGCCCTGGCCGTCGCTCACCGTGTAGGTGAAGCTGTCGGTCAGACTGCCGCCGACATTGAGCGCGTCAACCGTCGGGTTCGCATCGTCGATGACGTAGTTGTAGCTGCCGTCGCCGTTGATCGTCACCGAACCGTAGCTGCCGGCCAGCGCAGACCCGACCGTGCCGCCCGTCACCGCGCTCACGCTCAACTGGGCATGGGTGTTGTCGACGTCGGTGTCGTTGGCCAGAACGTTGCCGGTCGCCGCCGTGGCCGGCGTGATGCCGGCCTCGTTCGCGGACCCGGTGTCGGCGACCGCAACCGGCGCATCGTCGGTGCCGTGGATGGTGATGGTCAGCGTC
>NZ_RZQA01001626.1:0-483 GCF_004022915.1 Mesorhizobium sp. M7A.F.Ca.US.006.04.2.1 | reverse complement strand
CCCGGGCGATCGCGACTCGCTGCTGCTGGCCGCCGGAAAGCTGGCGCGGATACTTTTCGATGTGCTGCGACAGTCCCATGAGGTCGAGAAGCTTCAGCGCCGTCTGGCGCGCCTGCTCCTTCGGCTCCTTCTTGACGATGACCGGACCTTCCATGACGTTTTCGAGCGCTGTCATGTGCGGGAACAGATTAAACTGCTGGAAGACCATGCCGGTCTTGGAGCGGATGCGGTTGACCTCGTGGGCCGGTATCTGGGCACCCTTGCCATCGGCCCGCCTGTCGAACAGCGTTTCGTCATCGATGACGATGCTGCCGCTAGTCGGCACGTTGAGTAGGTTGATGCAGCGCAGCAGCGACGTCTTGCCCGATCCGCTCGCACCGATCAGCACGACCACCTCGCCTTCGACCACCGACAGATCGATGCCGTTCAGCACGCGCTTGTCGCCAAACTTCAGGCAGATGCCGTCTAGCCGCAGGACAGGCT
>NZ_RZQA01001625.1:0-484 GCF_004022915.1 Mesorhizobium sp. M7A.F.Ca.US.006.04.2.1 | reverse complement strand
GCCCAGTTCATCGGCTCGCCGGCCATGAACATCCTGCCGGCGACCATCGAAAAGACCGGAAACCCGACCGTCGTCAGCCATGTCGGCGGACGCAAGGCGACCGTGCCGATTGCGACGCCGGCTTCGGCAAAGGGCGCTGCGGTGAGCTTTGGCGTGCGGCCGGAGGACCTGATCATCGCCAGCGGCGCGGACTATCTGTTCGAGGGGACGGTCGACTATGTCGAGCAACTCGGCGAGGTGCAGCTTGTCTATGTCGACATCGGCCGCGCCGATCTGCCGCTGGTGACCAAGCTGCCCGGCAATGTCGAGGTCAAGCGCGGCTCGACATTGCGGCTGAGCGCCAATGGCGAGGACCTGCATATCTTCGACGCGGATGGACGTTCTTTCGCGTTGCATGAAGTGGAAGCAAAGGCGGCTTAACCGCAATTGCCGTGTCAGGCACAAAAAAGAGCGGCGGGCCGGGCCCCCCGCTCTTTGACTTGGA
>NZ_RZQA01001624.1:0-489 GCF_004022915.1 Mesorhizobium sp. M7A.F.Ca.US.006.04.2.1 | reverse complement strand
AGTCATCGTCCAGTTCAGGCGCCTGGCCGGCTTGCCTTGCTGGATGTTGGTGAGGAATTTCAGCGCCCTGACAAAAATCCCCTTCTCATGCGCCAGCGGCACCGGCGCGTGCCATTCGAAAAAGTTCATGCCGATGTCGAAATCGAGCGACCAGTCGGCTTGGGTGGTGACCATGCCGGCATCCATCCACAGATTGCCGTCGCGCTGGTCGAGGATGCAGAAGTCGCCCTGGCTCTGGCGGGTGATGTACTCCATCGGGCCGTAAGGCAGCGTCGAGGTGTCGCCGAAGGTGAAGGTGTCGTCGATGCCGAGCGGCCGGTTGATCCAGCGCCAGCGGTCGCCGTCGCGGGTCAGCGTGAAATGCTCGGGATAGCCCAGCGCCTGCTGCTCCATCAGCAGTTCCAGCAAGTCCCAACCGGCCAGCGTCATGTGCGGCAGCGACTGGCAGCGCAGCGGGTCCTCGGCCAGCACCAGCGCGCGGTCCTGCAT
>NZ_RZQA01001623.1:0-490 GCF_004022915.1 Mesorhizobium sp. M7A.F.Ca.US.006.04.2.1 | reverse complement strand
GGTTGGCGGCGGCGAGCTGCGTACCATTGATCGCGTCGGTCGATGTTGAACTGATCCGCCCAGCAGCGACGTTGGTGATGGTGCGTTCGGCGCCGGGTGCACCGATGCTGACCGTCGAGGTCGGATTGGTGCCCTGGAAGGCGTAGGTCGTTCCGTTGACCACACCGCTGGCCGTGCCGACCGCCGTAGTGGTGACCGAGCCCGAACCAAGCGCGACATCGCCGGAGCTTGCCGCCGCTGTCGCGCCATCGCCCAGTGCGACGTTCCCGGCGAGGCCGGCTGCGCCCGCCGTCGAGCCGTTGCCCAGCGCCACCGAGCCTTGCCCGATCGCCTTGTTGCTGTTGCCGATGGCGACAGCGCCGTTGGCCATATTGGCCGCGGTGGCGGTTGCCGTGCCATCGCTGTTGGCGATGTTGTTGGCGCCGCCGGTGAAGGCGCCGGTACCGCTGGCATAGCTGGGATCGCCGATAGAGACGGCGCCGTCGCCATA
>NZ_RZQA01001622.1:0-490 GCF_004022915.1 Mesorhizobium sp. M7A.F.Ca.US.006.04.2.1 | reverse complement strand
GAATACAACATAGGAATGACCGCGCAGTGGGTGGATCCGGCCGAAAGCGAAAGGCATATTGCCTGGGTACGCGCGATGTATGATGCGTTCGAGCCGCATTCGAGCGGAATGCACCTTCTGAACTTTCAGAGCGAGCCCGCGGACCAAGTTATCCGCGCCTCATTCGGCGAAAACTACAGACGGCTTGCGGAAGTGAAAAGCAAATACGACCCGACCAACTTTTTTAGCGTCAACCAAAACATCTCGGCCGCGACACATTAAGCGCCTTCGACAAACTGAGGCGAACTGATCGAAAGTTCCCTTGGGGTCAGCATGATCGCGGGCACCTAGGCATAAGCTCGGGGCTATCAGCACCGTGCATCCGGACGGGTCTCCAGAGGCAGCCGTCATACAGGTGACGTTGGGCAACGACCTCAACATCGTGTTCGACAGCTTTCCCGGAAGTCGGAAGCTGGCAAATATCAAACGAGACAGCCGGATCGCCATGGTG
>NZ_RZQA01001621.1:0-492 GCF_004022915.1 Mesorhizobium sp. M7A.F.Ca.US.006.04.2.1 | reverse complement strand
CATGTTTCGAGCCCGTCGGTGATAAGCACGACGGTCGCCTTGTCCTCGGTGTATTTCAGCGCCTCGGCCGCCTGTTTGACCGCCGCCGTCAGCGGCGTCTTGCCGAGGAATTTCAGGCTGTCGGCGGCGGCCGAAATGGCGCTGCCCGAACCTGCCTGCGGCGGCACGATCAGCTGGATGTCGTCGCAGCTGCCCTTTTCACGGTGGCCATAGGCCATGAAGCCGATCTCGTCGTCGGTGGGGACCGATTGAAGCACGGTTCGAAGCGACTCGCGGGCGATTTCGAGCTTGGGCTTGCCGTCGATCTGCGCCCACATCGAGCCGGAGGCATCGAGAATGATGATGACCTTGTTTGCGGCGAAGCCGAACGTCGTCATCGACAAAAGGAGGATCGCCGCAGCGACGCCCCGTGCAAGTCCCGCCATCGAAATCTCCTAAATCCGCCCCTGATCCGGGCGGCAAGCTATTTGACGCGGCGCCGGGACACAAGTC
>NZ_RZQA01001620.1:0-495 GCF_004022915.1 Mesorhizobium sp. M7A.F.Ca.US.006.04.2.1 | reverse complement strand
CCGCCAAGGCCGTCGCCGCCGGCACCTGGAAGCCGGAAGTGCGCTGGGATGGACTGGCAGCGGGCGTCGTGAAGATGGCGCCCTACAATGACGGCATACCGGCCGACACCAAGGCCAAGCTGAAGCAGCTCGAGGCCGACATCGGCAGCGGCAAGGTGCACCCCTATGGCGGCGAGTTGAAGGACCAGGCCGGCAACCTCAAGGTCGCTGCAGGCTCCGTCCTGGCCGATGACGATGTTCGCGGCATGAACTGGTTCGTCAAAGGCATGATCGGCAAGCTGAGCTGAACGCCATCAAAGAACCAGGGAGGCGCCGAGACCGACCTTCGGCGTCCCCCTGCCTGGTTCCCGTCCAACCTCGCTTCACGCCACGGCAGGACCCGCCATGCATCCGCGTCTAGAACTGCGCAACATCTGCAAGCGCTATCCCGGCGTCGTCGCCAATGACGACGTCTCGCTGTCTATCCAGCCCGGCGAAATCCACGCCGTGCTGGGC
>NZ_RZQA01000161.1:0-9292 GCF_004022915.1 Mesorhizobium sp. M7A.F.Ca.US.006.04.2.1 | reverse complement strand
GAAGCGAGCCTGGAGCCCAGTCGTGCCGACCCCTTCTGGCCAACCTCCAGCTTGAGCGCCCCCCTCTGGCCTGCCGGCCATCTCCCCCTCAAGGGGGGAGATTGGCAGCTTCGCCGACCGCTTTCGCTTTGCGACGTTGTGAATTGGCGAAGACGGCCATGACAGCCGATCTCCCCCCTTGAGGGGGAGATGGCCGGCAGGCCAGAGGGGGGCGCCTTGGCTCGGCGCTGGCCATTGGAACGGCTCAAGCGCCTCATATCCCTCCCCATCAACCCCGGCATAAGCCCCGATGTCGAAATCCCGCGCACCATCATTCTCGAACCCCGACAGCGCGGCATGCTCGGCAAACACCTCCGCCGGCGACGCGTAGGAAAACGCCTCACCAAACCCCATCCGTTTGCCCACCTCGGCAATAATCCGCCAGTCAGGCAGCGCATCTCCGGGCACGCGCAAAAACGCGCGCTGGCGCGACACACGGCGTTCGGAATTGGTGACGGTGCCATCCTTCTCGCCCCAGGCGGCGGCGGGCAGCCGGACATGGGCGTGGCGGACGGTATCGGTCCGGGCCAGCACGTCCGACACCACCACGAACGGGCACGCCTTGATCGCCGCTTCGACGGCATCGGCGTCCGGCATCGAATCGACCGGGTTGGTGGCCATGATCCACAGCGCTTTGATGTGCCCGTCGGCAACCGCCTTGAACATCTCGACTGCCTTCAGGCCGGGCTTTCCGGCAACGGCCGGCGCGTTCCAGAAGCGCTGCACGCGGTCGCGATGATCGGGGTTTTCGATCTCCATATGGGCGGCCAGCATGTTGGCCATGCCGCCGACCTCGCGCCCGCCCATGGCGTTGGGCTGGCCGGTCACCGAAAACGGCCCTGCCCCTGGCTTGCCGATGCGGCCGGTGGCCAAATGGCAGTTGATGATGGCATTGACCTTGTCGGTGCCCGAAGACGACTGGTTCACCCCTTGGCTGTAGACGGTCACGGTCTTGGAGGTCGCCGCGAACAGGCTGTAGAACCGGTCAAGCTCGTCCTCGCTCAGGCCCGTGGCAGCAGCGACGCCAGCCAGGTCCAGCGCGGAGGCGGCGAAAAGCGCTTGCCCGAAGCCCGTCGTGTGCGTCGTGATATAGGTGCGGTCGAGCGCATTGTGCTGGCCGAGATAGGCGAGCAGGCCAGTGAACAAAGCGATGTCGCCATCCGGCGCGATCGCCAGATGCATATCGGCAATGTCAGCGGTCATGGTGCGACGCGGGTCGACCAGCACGATCTTCATCTCCGGCCGCTTTTCCCGGGCAGCCGCGATGCGCTGGTAGAGCACCGGATGGCACCAGGCGAGATTGGAGCCGACCAGCACGATCAGGTCGGCAAGCTCCAGATCATCATAGGTTCCGGGCACGGTGTCGGAGCCGAAAGCGCGGCGGTGGCCGGCGACCGAAGAGGCCATGCACAGGCGCGAATTGGTGTCGATGTTGGCGGAGCCGACAAAGCCCTTCATCAGCTTGTTGGCGACGTAGTAGTCCTCGGTCAGCAACTGGCCGGAGACATAGAAGGCGACCGCATCGGGCCCGTGCTCGGCAATGGTTTGCGAGAAGGTCGAGGCGACGAGGTCGAGCGCCTCGTCCCAGCCGGCGCGGCGGCCGTGGATCTCCGGATGAAGCAGCCTGCCGTCGAGATCGATGGTCTCGGCCAGTGCCGAGCCCTTGGAGCAGAGCCGGCCGAAATTGGCCGGGTGGTCGGGGTCGCCGCGCACGGACACTTGCCCGTCCGCGGCGACCTTCGCCAGCACGCCGCAGCCCACCCCGCAATAGGGGCAGGTGGTCCTCACCTCGCGCGCTTCATCGATCTCCATGGGGTCAAGCCGCGCGGCTGGCCAGCGCTTCCAGCGCAATGAACAGATGCTCGCCTTCGATCCGCACCGGAATGGTGCGCACCGCGCCCTCGTCGGCGCCGAGCGCCTTGCCCGTTTCCAGCGAAATCACCCAATTGTGCAAGGGACAGGTCACCGCCGTGCCGTGCACGATGCCCTGGCTGAGCGGTCCGCCTCTGTGCGGGCAATGATCGTCGATAGCGTAGACCTGATCGTCCTGGGTGCGGAAGACCGCGATTTTTCCTTCCGGCGTGGCGACGCAGCGCGCGCCGCGGCGAGGGATGTCGGAGAGAGAGCCTATCGATATCCAGTTCATGACGCTCACTCCGCCGCCTGCGCAAAACCGACCGAAGCCATTGGCCGGAATTCGTGCTTGTCCTTGCCGGAAACGCGTTCCGACCACGGGTCGACCTGGGCGAATTTCTGGCTGAAGACGAAGCGCTCGTAATAGGCCTTGCGCTTGTCGCCATCGTCCATGATCTGGCGCTTGATCTCGGGGATGCCGATGCGCTTGGCCCATTTGTAGATGCGCTCGAGGTAGCGGCCCTGCTCGCGGTACATCTGCGTCAGCGCCACGATATGCTCCAGCGCCTCGTCCTCAGTCTTCACAAGCCCGAGTACTTCGGTGCCCTTGATGTCGAGGCCGGCCGCACCGGCAAAATGGATCTCGTAACCGGAGTCGACGCAGATGACGCCGACATCCTTGCAGGTCGCCTCGGCGCAGTTGCGCGGACAGCCCGACACCGCCATCTTGACCTTGGCCGGCGTCCACGAGCCCCACATGAATTTTTCGATGCGGATGCCGAGGCCCGTCGAATCCTGCGTGCCGAAGCGGCACCAGTCCGAGCCGACGCAGGTCTTCACCGTGCGCAACCCCTTGGCATAGGCGTGGCCGGAGACGAAGCCGGCCTGGCCGAGATCGGCCCACACCGCCGGCAGGTCTTCCTTGCGGATGCCGAGCATGTCGATGCGCTGGCCGCCGGTGACCTTGACCATCGGGATTTCAAACTTGTCGACAACGTCGGCGATGGCGCGCAGTTCAGCGGCATTGGTCACCCCGCCCCACATGCGCGGCACCACCGAATAGGTGCCATCCTTCTGGATGTTGGCGTGGACGCGCTCGTTGATGAAGCGCGACTGGTAGTCGTCGGCGTAGTCGTCCGGCCAGTCGCAGACGAGATAGTAATTGAGCGCCGGCCGGCATTTGGCGCAGCCGCAGGAGGTCGTCCATTCCAGTTCCTGCATGACGGCGGGAATGGTCTTCAGGCGCTTGGCGATGATCAGCCGGCGGACCTCGTCATGGCCGAGCGTCGTGCAGCCGCACATCGGCTGCACCGCCGCTGGATTGTATTTGTCGCCGATGGTCAGCACCATCAGCTTCTCGACCAGCCCGGTACAGGAGCCGCAGGAGGCCGAGGCCTTGGTATGGGCGCGCACGTCGTCGAGCGAGGTCAGGCCCTTGGCCGTGATCGCGCCGGTGATCTTTCCCTTGCAAACGCCGTTGCAGCCGCAGATCTCCGCATCATCCGGCAAGGCTGCAACGGCCGCCATAGGGTCCAGCGGGGCACCCCCCTGGTAGGACTGGCCGAAGATAAGCGTATCGCGCATCTCCGATATGTCGGTCTGCTTCTTCTTCAGGTCGTTGAACCAGGCGCCGTCGGCCGTCTCGCCATAGAGCACGGTGCCGATGATGCGGTCGTCCTTCAGCACCAGCCGCTTGTAGACGCCGGCCGAAGCATCGCGCAGCACGATCTCCTGGCGGTCGTCACCATCGGCGAAGTCTCCGAGCGAGAACAGTTCGATTCCGGTGACCTTGAGCTTGGTCGGCGTGTCCATATGGACGAAGGCCGCCGCTTCGTCGCCGGCAAGCTGGCTGGCTGCAACGCGCGCCATCTCGTAGAGCGGCGCGACGAGGCCATAGACCTGGCCGTTGACCTCGGCACATTCGCCGAGCGCGTAGATGTCGGGATCGTTGCTGCGCATGCCGGCATCGACGACGATGCCCCTGTTAACGGCGATGCCGGCCTGTTTGGCCAGCGCCGAATTCGGCCGGATGCCGACGGCCATCACCACAAGCGTTGCTGGGATAATGGTGCCGTCAGCAAGTTCCACCTGCCCGACCTTGCCGTTGCCTGTGATCGCCTGGGTGTTGGCCTTGGTGATGACCTTGATGCCGCGCTGCTCCACCGCGCGCTGCAAGAGATAGCCGGCGGCCGGATCGAGCTGGCGCTCCATCAAAGTCGGCATGACATGCAGCACGGTGACGTCCATGCCTTGCGCGTTGAGGCCCGCCGCCGCCTCCAGACCCAGCAGGCCGCCGCCGATGACCACCGCCTTGGCCCGCGACTGGGCAGCGAGCATCATCGCCTGCACGTCGTCGAGATCGCGATAGGTCAGCACGCCCGGCAGGTCATGGCCCGGCACCGGAATGATGAACGGTACCGAGCCGGTGGCGATGACGAGCTTGTCGTAGGGCTCGGTGACGCCGTGATCCGAGGTGACGGTCTTCGCCGTCCGGTCGATGGCAACGATCTTATGGCCCTTGTAGAGGGTGATGTTGTTGGCGATGTACCAGCCGTCGCCATGGATGATGATCTCCTCATAGGCCTTCTCGCCCGACAGCACCGGCGACAGCATGATGCGGTCGTAATTGACGCGCGGCTCGGCGTTGAAGATGGTGACGGTGTAGCGGCCCGGAGCCTGTTCCAGCAGGTGCTCCAGCATGCGCCCGGGGGCCATGCCATTGCCGATGATGACAAGTCTTTCGCTCATGGTGCTACTCCGCGGCTTCGACGAAGCGGTGGCGTTCGTAGAGGAACTTCAGAACCGCCTCGCGGCAGCGCAGGAAGGTCCGGTCGGAAGAGAGTTCGACGCGCCGGCGCGGCCGCGCCAGCGGCACGGCAAGCACTTCGCCGATGGTCGCCGCCGGACCGTTGGTCATCATGACGATGCGGTCGGAGAGCAGCACCGCCTCGTCGACGTCATGGGTGATCATGATCGTCGTCGAGCCGAGCCTGGAATGGATGTCCATCACCGCGTCCTGCAGATGGGCCCGCGTCAGCGCATCGAGCGCGCCGAACGGCTCGTCGAGCAGCAGGATCTTCGGCTCCATCGCCAGCGCCCGGGCGATACCGACGCGCTGCTTCATGCCCCCGGAGATTTCCGCCGGGCGTTTGTCCTTGGCATGCGCCATCTGCACGAGGTCGAGATTGCGCATGATCCAGTCATGCCGCTCGACTTTGCTCTTCGAACGTCCGAAGACCTTCGACACCGCCAGGTTGATGTTTTCGTAGACGGTCAGCCACGGCAGCAGCGAGTGGTTCTGGAACACCACGGCGCGTTCCGGTCCAGGGCTGTCGACCTCCTTGTCCTCGAGCAGCACGGCGCCGGCCGACACCTTGGTCAGCCCGGCGATCAGATTGAGCAGGGTCGACTTGCCGCAGCCGGAATGGCCGATGATGGAGACGAATTCGCCCTTGTCGATGGTCAGCCTGATGTCCTTCAACACCTCGCTGACCTGGGCACCACGCGTGAAGGATTTGTCGATATGGTCGAGCTTCAGATAGGCCGTCATCGCCCCTCTCCTCACTTTGCTGTTGTGCCGCGGGTGACGAAGGCGCCGACCGCCGCGACCAGCCGGTCGAGGCAGAAGCCGGTGACGCCGATATAGGCGAGCGCGACGATGATGTCGGGCAGCCGCGACGAGTTCCACGCATCCCAGATGAAGAAGCCGATGCCGACGCCGCCAGTCAGCATTTCAGCGGCGACGATGGCGAGCCAGGATAGGCCGATGCCGATCCTCAAGCCGGTGAAGATGTAAGGCGCGGCGGCCGGCACCATGATCTTGACGAAGAATTCGAACTGGTTGAGCCGCAGGATGCGCGAGACGTTGCGGTAGTCCTCGGGAATGTTGCGCACGCCGACCGCGGTGTTGATGATGATTGGCCAGATCGAGGTGATGAAGATGACGAAGATCGCCGACGGGCTGGAATCACGGAACGCCGCCAGCGACAGCGGCAGCCAAGCCAGCGGCGGCACCGTGCGCAGGATCTGGAACACCGGGTCGAGGCCGCGCATCGCCCAGATCGACTGGCCGACCAGCGCACCGAGCGCGACGCCGACGACCGCCGCCAGGCCGAAGCCGACGGCGACGCGCTGCAGCGAGATCAGCACGCGCCAGGCCAGACCTATATCCTGCGGGCCATTGTCGAAGAACGGATGCGCTATCAGGTCGTAAGCCTCGTTCCACACCTGGGTCGGCGGCGGCAGGCTCGATGTCGGCGACGAACAGGCGATCTGCCAGACGACCAGCATCAGCGCGATGACGATGATGGGCGGCACCAGCGCACTCGCCAGTTTGCCGGCGATGGCGAGCGGCTCGAAGCGGCGCCGTGCCTTGGCAGTGAAGGCGATGACCTCCGCCGGCTTGGCGGGAAAGGCCTTCACCTTGGTGTCCTCGATAGTCTGGATCGACATGTCTGGGGAAAACTCCTTGGGGGCAGGTAGTGATCGCAAGCGGCGCATGCGCGCCGCTTGCGATCAGGCTACGCCGATGCCTTGATCTTCAGGCTGTCGAGATAGGCGGACGGGTTGGCCGGATCGAAAATCTTGCCGTCGAAGAAGGTCTCGACGCCGCGCGACGACGACGCCGGAACGTCGGCTGCCGCGACGCCGAGATCCTTGGCCGCCTCGCGCCACAGATCCTCGCGGTTGACCTGGTCGACCAGCGCCTTGATGTCGGTGGTCGGCGCGAACTTGCCCCAGCGGATGTTCTCGGCAAGGAACCACGCATCATGGCTCTTGAACGGATAAGAGACGCCGCCCTTCCAGAACTTCATGGAGAGATCGGTGCCGTTGGCGACGCGGCCATTGCCATAGTTGATGTCGCCCTTGAGGCGGCCGATGATGTCGGCGACGGGCACGTTCATCCATTGCCGCTTGCCGATGATGGCGGCCATCTCGTCCTTGTTCTCGGTGGCCTCGCACCATTGCTGGGCTTCCATGACGGCCATCAAGATCGCCTTGGTGGCGTTCGGATATTTCTCGATGAATTCGGCGCGCAGGCCGAGCGCCTTTTCGGGATGGCCCTTCCACAATTCGCCTGTCGTGGCGGCGGTGAAGCCGACGCCCTGGTGGACGAGTTGCTCGTTCCACGGCTCGCCGACGCAGAACACGTCCATATTGCCGACCTTCATGTTGGCCACCATCTGCGGCGGCGGTACGACGATGGTCGAGACGTCCTTGTCGGGATCGATGCCGCCGGCGGCCAGCCAATAGCGCAGCCAGAGATCATGGGTTCCGCCCGGGAAGGTCATGGCGGCTTTGATTTCCTTGCCGGTCGCCTTCTTGGCGGCGAAGGCGTCTTTCAGCTTCGAGGCGTCGAGGCCGACACCGGTGCCGGCATATTCCTGGGCGACCGAAATGCCCTGGCAGTCGTAGTTGAGCCGCGCCACGATCGCCATCGGCATCGGCTGGTTGTTCTGCGTCACCT
The DNA here is from genome assembly GCF_004022915.1 of Mesorhizobium sp. M7A.F.Ca.US.006.04.2.1. Taxonomy (NCBI): domain Bacteria; kingdom Pseudomonadati; phylum Pseudomonadota; class Alphaproteobacteria; order Hyphomicrobiales; family Phyllobacteriaceae; genus Mesorhizobium; species Mesorhizobium sp. M7A.F.Ca.US.006.04.2.1. The sequence goes on along the minus strand of NZ_RZQA01000161.1, from coordinate 1,932 downwards.
TGCCGGTGTGCATGAGGTAAGGCAGCGGCGTCAGGATATGGGCGCCGTCGATGCCGTTGGCCGCGCCGCCGAGCATCAGATTGTCGCGTGTCGCACCCCAGGAGGCCTGCTTGAGCACCTCGACGTCAGGCATGCCGAACTTGGCGAACAGCCCCTTCTCCTTGGCGATCATCAGCGGGGCCGCATCGGTGAGCGCAATGAAGCCCAGCTTGGCGCCGGTGACCTCCGGAGTGGCGGTCGCGGCATAGGCGCCGGAAGGGAAGAGCTTGCGGGCCGCCACGAACAGGCCGGCCGTCATCGCGCTGCTGACCAGAAAATCGCGGCGCGTCATGTCTTTGAGGGTCGTTCCAGTCCTGATCCGTTTCGTCATCGTCGTCTCCGGTTGGGCGCGGCTTGAGATCCGCGTCGTCGATTGCGTGTTGATCAAAACAAAAAAGCCGCCAGCCAGGTCTTCGCGTCCGGGTGACCGGGAGCGCGCATGAACCTGAGCGGCAGCTTTGCCTGTGGCGCCCGCCATTGGACGCCTGTTCCGTGACCCGCAAAGGGCCTGTCTATTTCAAAGCAGGAACCGTGCCAGTTTTGAGAGAGGTGAAAAAGGCCAATGAAATCAGCAGCCTGCGCTGATCGCCGGCGCACTGAACCCTATGGCCGGAAGGCCAAAGATTGTTCATTAGGGCAATCGCGCGCACAATTTTTGTGCAATGCACAAGGATGGCGCGGAAATGATCAGGCCTAAATCTCGGCAAATTTCTGGCCGGTAATGTACGCATCGATCTCGTCAGGATCGAAGATCTGACCGTCGAAGAAACCGTCCGGACCGAGCACAAGGCCGGCGCCTGTCGCGCCGACCGCGGTGGCAATTTGGAGCGCACCCTCGACTTTCGAATTGGCGCCGGGAAGCGCGACGCCGAGCGGCTTCAGCGCCGAACGGTAGAGGTCGGGACGGTAGCAATCGCGGGCGATGGCGAGATTTTCAGGCGTGTGCGCCACGTGCCCCCAGCGCACCATCTGCGTGTAGAACCACAGCGCATGGCTCTTCCACGGAAAGTTCGCCGCCTTATCGAAGGGGAGGAAGAAGTCGTCGATGGTCCGCTCCGCACCGCCGCCCAGTTGGAGATGGCCGGTCAGGATCGGCATCTGCACGGTCGGCGGCAGGCCGAGGAAGCCGGCCTGCACCATTACCCCGGCCAGTTCGCCATGGTTGGCCGGATCCTGGCACCAGCGCGCCGAGTGATGCAGCGCGCGCAGCAGCGCCGCCAAGGCCTCGGGGTTTTCGTCTGCCCAAGCCTTGCGCACGCCGATCACCTTCTCCGGGCTGTTGCGCCATATCCGCGCCTTGACGGTGACGATGTGGCCGGTGCCGGCGGCCACCGCAGCGCTGTTCCAGGGTTCGCCGACGCAGTAGCCGTCGATGCGGCCGGCGGCCAGCGCATCGGCCATGAAGGGCGGCGGCACGATGACGATCTCAATCTCTTGGCGCGGATCGATGCCGCAGGCGGCGAGCCAGTAGCGCAATTCGTAATTGTGCCCGGAATGCGGATGCACCACGGCAAAGCGCAGCGGATCGCCACCGGCCGCAGCGCGCTCGCGAATGAGCGCGCCAAGTGCGGCACCGGCGCGCGCCGGGTCTAGGTCGGCCTCGGCGCCGTGTGCCGCCATACCGGCCCAAACGGCATTGGAGATGGTGACGCAATTGCCGCCGAGGCCGAGCGAGAACGGCACGATGGTTTCCGAGGCCAGCGGCGTCAGCCCGAGATTGCAGGCGAGCGGCATTGGTCCCAGCATATGCGCGAGATGGAAGTGGCCGATGGCGATGCGGTCGCGGATGTTGGCCCAGGATGTCTCGCGGTGCAGCTTCAGATCGATGCCTTCTTGCGCGGCGAAGCCAAGTTCGCCCGCCGCGACCAGCACGGCGCTGTCGAAAAGCGGCAT
>NZ_RZQA01001619.1:0-496 GCF_004022915.1 Mesorhizobium sp. M7A.F.Ca.US.006.04.2.1 | reverse complement strand
CTTCAAGGGCGAGACCATCAACACGCCCTCGATGCTGTGCGTCGAGGATTACCTCGATGCGCTCAACTGGGCGAAGTCGACCGGCGGCCTCGACGCGCTGATCGCCAGGGCGGATGCCAATGCGGCCGTCCTCGATCGCTTTGTAGGCAAGTCCTCCTGGCTCGGTCATCTCGCCGTCCAGCCGGCGACACGGTCGAACACGTCCGTCTGCCTGTCCTTCACCGATCCGGACGTGTCCGCGCTCGACGCCGACGGGCAGGCGGCCTTCGCCAAGGGGCTGGTGTCGGTGCTCGACAAGGAAGGCGTCGCCTATGATATCGGTGCCTATCGCGACGCACCGCCCGGCCTGCGCATCTGGTGCGGCGCGACGGTCGAGACGTCGGATCTCGAAGCGCTGCTGCCCTGGCTCGACTGGGCATTCGCCGCACAGAAGGCGTCGCTCAAAGCGGCGGCCTGAGATCGTTCGCGGCGGCCTTCGGGCCGCCCACTCCCATCA
>NZ_RZQA01001618.1:0-497 GCF_004022915.1 Mesorhizobium sp. M7A.F.Ca.US.006.04.2.1 | reverse complement strand
GATGCATAGAGACGCCTTCACCCCATCAGAACTTGCCCTGCTCAGTCGCGTCTTCGCACGCAGCAAAATCAAAAACGAAACCGCAACCGAGAAGGAGCGGCGCGCATCACGTATTCTGGCTTACTACCAGGCTGGGGTCACGGATGAGGATGAGCTAGAACTGCTTTCTCGCCAACCGCTCGGAAGGTGACGATTAGTCTTCCTTCTTCAGAGCTTCCGCCTCGTCTTTGAGCTTCGGCCAATCGGCGCCATGCCTGCGAAGCAGCGTTCGTGCCTGCTTGGGGTCAATTTCCGTGAGTTCGACCAGATGTTCGACCTCAAGGTCCTGGCCTTTCGCCACCCGGCTTGCCTCGTTCGCTTTTCGTTGCATCTCGACGACCCTCTGCTGAGACAACATGAACGAGCGCTGAGAGTGCGCGTTCCAGAACTTCATACAAAAATCGGGACATCGATTAAATCAGTCGGATTGCGCCACTGAGGCGGGCATGCCCTTCTGC
>NZ_RZQA01001617.1:0-499 GCF_004022915.1 Mesorhizobium sp. M7A.F.Ca.US.006.04.2.1 | reverse complement strand
GACCAAGACTGCCCTGGATGACGCTTGGCGAAAACTTCTTTGCCGCATTGAGGCCTGGCGCGATGGAGTCCGGCAGCCGCAGCACTTCCAGCGCGCGGGCCCGATTGGGCAGCCGGCGGATAAAGCCGCGCTCCTCAAGGGCCGTGATCAGCCGATGAATCCCGGATTTGGAGGCAAGGTCGAGCGCCTCCTTCATCTCGTCGAAGGATGGCGGAATGCCGCTCTCCTTCAGGCGTTCATGGATGAACATCAGCAGTTCATGTTGCTTGCGTGTCAGCATGGCGGCCCCCAGGTTCCCTGAAACCAGAATCGAAAAACAAACCCAGAACAAACACTATCTGTTCCAGTTGTGTTCTGCAACCGTTTAAAGTTTAATGAATTTGTTAAGGCTGCTGAAATTATTTGGCGCTTGCCAGCGGGTTACGATCGACGGGCGCCACCTTCGGCAATGCGCCTGCTCACATTGAAATTGTTATGGTTAATGACCTGTGGCTTATCC
>NZ_RZQA01001616.1:0-500 GCF_004022915.1 Mesorhizobium sp. M7A.F.Ca.US.006.04.2.1 | reverse complement strand
GTCTCCAACCCGATGGCGCCGGCCGCCGCATCGGCGAAGGGCAGGCGCTTGGTGTCGACATCCTGCGGATCGTGCGAGGAGACGATGACGTCGATCGTACCGTCCCTGACCGCCTCGATCATCGCCAGCCGGTCTTCCTCGGCACGCAATGGCGGCGTCAGGCGAAAGAAGGTGCGGTATTCGCCGACATCGTTTTCATTGAGCGACAGATTGTGGATCGCCACGCCCGACGTCACCGTCGCCCCGTCGGCCTTGGCACGCGTTACAGCGTTTGCCGCCATCGCCGTCGAGATCTTCGCCGCATGGTACGAACCGCGCGTCAGCCGCGCCAGCGCAAGGTCGCGTTCCAGCGGGATGGATTCGGCCTCGCGCGGAATGCCGGAAAGGCCGAGCCAGCTGGCGTAGAGGCCTTCATTCATCACGCCGGATGAACCGAGGTCCGCATCCTGCGTCTCATGCACGATGGTGGCGCCGAAGTCGCGCGCATAGGTCAGCGCGCG
>NZ_RZQA01001615.1:0-502 GCF_004022915.1 Mesorhizobium sp. M7A.F.Ca.US.006.04.2.1 | reverse complement strand
GATAAAGCGCACCGGCCAGCGCCGCCTGATAGCTGGCGCCTATGCCGGCAAGCCCGATCGTCTTGCCGGCAAAAGCGCCGAGATCGAGGTCGTCAAGCGACGAGGCCACCGAACGCCGGCCGATTTCGAGACTTTCCGTCTGGCGCGCCACCGCCGGGCGATAGCCGATACGCTTCATCATTCAAACCGCTCCAATTCCCGAAGATTAGCCCTGGCCGATCAGCAGTCGTCTCGCCAAGGCGACCGCACCCAGCACCGGCGGCTCGCGCAGCAGCAGCACCTGGCTCGACGGCGAGACCTTTGCCATGGCCTCGACGAATGCCGTCATCAACATCGGCTGCTCCGAGATGACCCCGCCGCCAGCCACGACAAGGGCGGGATTGGCGCCGCGTTCGATCAAGAGTTCGACCAATGCGGCCAACCCTGTCCCGCCTTCGCTGATAACACGGATAGCCAGAGCCGAGCCGGCGATCGCCGCGTCGAATACGGCATTGGCATAGCG
>NZ_RZQA01001614.1:0-506 GCF_004022915.1 Mesorhizobium sp. M7A.F.Ca.US.006.04.2.1 | reverse complement strand
CTAGCAGGGCGCATAAGGATGAGACCAGAGCAGCGGCTGCAAGAAGGACTCCTGCGCTCTGCCAATCTGGCGCCGGCTCGTATAACAGCTTGGCGGGCGGCTGATTATCATTCATGGGAAGCATCAAATTAGGTTCCGCTAATTCCTGACGCTGGCACCGGGACGGCGGCCAACCCGGGGGGGAACGCGTTGCAAATGATCTCACCGGGCTGCATGCGCTCTCCGTGATGAGTGCCCGCCACGCCAAGCGAGCCGTGGCGGGCAATCAACCAACCGACGATGAGGGGACTATTGATCGTCGACGTCACTGCTCGTGCACAAAACGCCAATGTTTCACGGGTCAGACCTTTGCGCTTCGGCATTGGACTTTCGTCGAGTGCTTACGCGGCCCGGCGCGCTCGTGGGGGGCTGCTCGTGCCATCAAATTGAAAGGGCGCCCGTTAGGCGGCCCTCAAAATCTCGAATAGTCCCCTACCAACCCTGCAACGAGTACCAGTCGTCAACGT
>NZ_RZQA01001613.1:0-508 GCF_004022915.1 Mesorhizobium sp. M7A.F.Ca.US.006.04.2.1 | reverse complement strand
ATATGGCTGAGCTTCGGCTGTAGCGACATGTCTGGCGGATCGCCGGCAAGTCTTGCGCGCGAAATGCGGTCCTGGATGATGTTGAAGGCCTCGACCATGACGCCGGTGATGCCGAGCCGGGTCTGATGCGACTGGTGTTCGGGATCGCCATGTCCGGCCCTCGGCGCGTCCTTTTCGACGACCAGTTCGCCAGCGCTGTGCTTGATGACGGCGGCACGGCCGAACAGGTCATAGTGAAGGTTGACCGCCACGACGAGCGGCTGCTCGTAGGCGCGGCAGACCGAAACCGGTACGGGGTTGACCAGAGCGCCGTCGACCAGCACGCGGCCGTTGCAATTCACCGGCTCGAACACGCCGGGAAGCGCATAAGAGGCGCGCATGGCGGTGATCAATGAGCCGCTCGACAGCCAGATTTCGTGGCCCGTGCGGATTTCGGAAGTGACCGCGACGAACGGCTTGGCAAGGTCCTCGAAACGAATGCCGGCCATGTGCTCGCGCAGCCTTGCAT
>NZ_RZQA01001612.1:0-508 GCF_004022915.1 Mesorhizobium sp. M7A.F.Ca.US.006.04.2.1 | reverse complement strand
GTCCTGTTCACCCTGGCTTCGCTCGCCTGCGGCCTCTCGCAAACCCTGACCCAGTTCGTCGCCGCACGTGTCGTGCAAGGGCTCGGCAGCGCGCTGATGACGCCGGTTGGGCGCATTCTCGTCCTGCGCAATGCGTCGAAATCCGAACTGCTCAACGCCACGGCGCTGATCACCTGGCCAGCACTGTTTGCGCCGGTGGTCGGGCCGGTGCTCGGCGGCTTCATCACCACCTATCTGTCCTGGCATTGGAATTTCTTCATCAACATCCCGCTCGGCGCGGTCGGGCTGGCGCTGGTCGCCCGTTTCATCCCAGGCGACCGCGAGGCCGACCCCAAGCCGCTCGACTGGCCCGGTTTTTTCCTGACATCGGCGGGACTTGCCTTGCTGCTCTACGGTCTCGAGCGTATCGCGCATCCCGAGGACGGCGTGCTGCCGACAGCGCTGCTGATCGTAGCCGGCATCGTCCTCGGCTGGCTGGCGGTGCGCCATCTCAGGCGCGCGCCGCATC
>NZ_RZQA01001611.1:0-509 GCF_004022915.1 Mesorhizobium sp. M7A.F.Ca.US.006.04.2.1 | reverse complement strand
CGTGTGGAAGGCGACCTTGCGCTCTTCCGCGGTCAGCGTTTCAATTTCTTCCGACGTCGGCTGGCTCGATGTGGCGTTCATGTCGCCGACGAATTTGACATAGCCGCCAAGCGGTATCGCACACAGTTTCCAGCGCGTGCCGTGGCTGTCGTTGAAGCCGAAGAGTTCCGGGCCGAAGCCGATCGAGAAGGCCCTGACGCCGATGCCGCACCAGCGCCCGACAAGGTAATGGCCCATTTCGTGGACGAACACGACCACGGTCAGCACGAAGAGGAATGGCACCAGCGTGCCGAGGACAAAGCCTTGTGTGCTGAAAAGCGCGTGAAGAATCTCGTTCAAGACAAACCCTCAATTCTTCCACGGCGCAGACTGCGCCGTGACTGTGACACCAATCCGGGCGAATCCAAGGCGCATCGCGCAAAGGACCTGAAATGACACCACTCAAACGGGAAACAGACCCTGCGCCGGATGATCGGCGTTCGCCGAAATCCAGCCGATGACGTATAGGG
>NZ_RZQA01001610.1:0-510 GCF_004022915.1 Mesorhizobium sp. M7A.F.Ca.US.006.04.2.1 | reverse complement strand
GCATCGCCGGCGGCAACACCATCCTGCTCAACGCAGCGGCACGCGACCTGCTGGCCAGGGCCTGCATGCGGACCGGGTTCGTCAGCCACGACTGGTGGGCCTATCTCATCGTGACCGCTGCCGGCGGCATCGTCCGCTACGATCCGCGGCCGCTGGTGCGCTACCGGCAGCATGCGGCAAATTTGGTCGGCGCCAACGTGTCCTGGAAAGCAAGGGTGTCCCGGCTTGGCCGCCTGTTCAAGGGGGAATTCGCCGGCTGGACGGACCTCAACCTTGACGGTCTCGCCGTCAATCGCGACCTCCTGACCGAGGACGCGATGGTGTGCCTCGACCTTTTCACCCACGGGCGCGACGGCGGCCTTTTCCGCCGCTTGGCAGGCTTGCGCCGAAGCGGCGTCTATCGGCAGACCGTTTCCGGAAACCTGGGGCTCTATCTCGCCTTCATCCTGGGGCGCATCTGAACATTGCGACGGCTGCGTGGCGCGCTTGGTCAAGAGATCGGCTCATGCT
>NZ_RZQA01000160.1:0-9292 GCF_004022915.1 Mesorhizobium sp. M7A.F.Ca.US.006.04.2.1 | reverse complement strand
CGTTGGAGCCGGAGAAGGCGGTCGGTGCCGAGCGGGCAGGGGCGCCCGATGGGGCCGCAAAGCCTTTCGGATCGTTGCCGCTGACGCGCGACACCAGCTTCACCGGCGAGGCGCCACGGGTCAGGCCCTTGGAGACCGCATCGGTCTTGCCTTCGCTGATGCCACGGCCAAGTGCGGTGTTGGAAAAGTCCGACTGGTCGACATGAGCGAGATCGTTGCGGCCGAGGTAGGAGATCGCCAGCTCGCGGAACACGTAGTCGAGGATCGACGTCGCGCTCTTGATGGCGTCATTGCCCTGCACCATGCCGGCCGGCTCGAACTTGGTGAAGGTGAAGGCGTGCACATATTCGTCGAGCGGCACGCCATATTGCAGGCCCAACGAAATGGCGATGGCGAAGTTGTTGAGAAGGCCACGCAAAGTCGCGCCTTCCTTGTTCATGTCGATGAAGATCTCGCCGAGACGGCCATCGTCATATTCGCCGGTGCGCAGGAAGATGGTGTTGCCACCGATCTTGGCTTTCTGCGTGTAACCCTTGCGGCGGCCGGGCAGCTTTTCCTGCTCGCGCGACACGCGCTCGATGATGCGCTCGACGATCCGCTCGGTGATCTGTGCGGCACGCGCTGCCGCAGGTGCGGCGAGCAGCTGCTCGACGGCTTCATCCTCATCGTCCTCGCCATCGGCGAGCAGCGAGGAGTTGAGCGGCTGCGACAGTTTCGAGCCGTCGCGGTAGAGCGCGTTGGCCTTCAGCGCCAGCTTCCACGACAGCATGTAGGCGCCCTTGGCATCTTCCACCGTCGCATCGTTGGGCATGTTGATGGTCTTCGAGATGGCGCCGGAAATGAAGGGCTGTGCCGCCGCCATCATCTGGATGTGGCTGTTGATCGAAAGCGAGCGCTTGCCGATCTTGCCGCACGGGCTGGCGCAGTCGAACACGGCGAGGTGTTCGGCCTTGAGGAACGGCGCGCCTTCCAGTGTCATGGCACCGCAGACATGGATGTTGGCGGCCTCGATGTCCTTGCGGGAGAAGCCGAGCGCCGGCAGCATCTCGAACGAGAAGTCGTTGAGCTGCTCGTCGGTGAAGCCGAACGTCTCCTTCACCCAGTCGGCGCCGAGCGTCCACTGGTTGAAGACGAACTTGATGTCGAAGGCCGACTTCAAGGCTGCGTTGAGCGCCGCGATCTTGTCGTCGGTGAAGCCCTTGGCCTTGAGCGCGCCGGGATTGATGGCCGGCGCCTGGTTGAGGTTGCCGTGGCCGACCGCATAGGCCTCCATTTCGGCGATCTGGGCTTCGGAATAGCCGAGCGTGCGCAGCGCTTCCGGCACGGCGCGGTTGATGATCTTGAAATAGCCGCCGCCGGCCAGCTTCTTGAACTTCACCAGCGCGAAGTCGGGCTCGATGCCGGTGGTGTCGCAATCCATGACCAGGCCGATCGTGCCGGTCGGCGCGATGACGGTCGCCTGCGCGTTGCGGTAGCCATGCTCCTCGCCGAGCTCGATGGCGCGGTCCCAGGCGGCCTTGGCGTGGGTTGCAAGGTCCTGCTGCTTCAGGTCGGAAGCGACGAGCGGCACCGGGTTGACGGCGAGCTTTTCGTAGCCCTGCTTCTCGCCATAGGCGGCACGGCGATGGTTGCGCATGACGCGCAGCATGTTCTGGGCATTGCGGTCGTAGTCGGCGAAGGCGCCGAGTTCGCCGGCCATCTCGGCCGAGGTGGCATAGGCCATGCCGGTCATGATCGCGGTGAGTGCGGCGCAGATCGCGCGGCCTTCATCGGAGTCGTAGGGAATGCCCGACGTCATCAGCAGGCCGCCGATATTGGCATAGCCGAGGCCGAGCGTGCGGTATTCGTAGGACTGCTTGGCGATCTCCTTCGACGGGAACTGCGCCATCATGACGGAGATTTCGAGCACGATGGTCCACAGCCGCACCGTGTGCTCGTAGGCTGCGATGTCGATCGTGCCGTCGGCGTTGCGGTAGGGCAGCAGATTGATCGAGGCGAGATTGCAGGCCGTGTCGTCGAGGAACATGTATTCGGAGCACGGGTTGGACGCCCGGATCGCACCGGCGGAAGCGCAGGTGTGCCAGTCGTTCATCGTCGTGTTGAAATGCAGGCCGGGATCCGCGGACGCCCAGGCGGCGTAACCGATCTTTTCCCAGAGATCCCTGGCCTTCAGCGTCTTCAGCACCTTGCCGTCCTTGCGGGCGGTCAGGTGCCAGTCGGCATCGTCCTCGACGGCACGCAGGAAATTGTCCTTCAGCGACACCGAATTGTTGGAATTCTGGCCCGAAACCGTGAGGTAGGCGTCCGAATCCCAGTCTGTGTCGTAGGTCTTGAACGACATCGAGCTGTAGCCCTGCTTGGCGAACTGGATGACGCGGTAGATGTAGTTCTCCGGCACGGCGGACTTCTTGGCCGCCTTGATCTCGCGCTTCAGCGCGGAGTTGATCGACGGATCGAAGCAGTCGTCGCCATTGCCTTCGCAGTTGACGCAGGCCTTCATGATCGCTTCGAGATGCTTCTTGACGATCTTGGAGCCGGTCACCAGCGAGGCGACCTTCTGCTCTTCATTGACCTTCCAGTCGATGAATTCCTCGATATCGGGGTGGTCGGCGTCGACAATGACCATTTTCGCGGCACGGCGCGTCGTGCCGCCCGACTTGATGGCGCCCGCCGCGCGGTCGCCGATCTTGAGGAAGCTCATCAGGCCCGACGAGCGGCCGCCACCGGACAGTTTTTCGCCTTCGCCGCGCAGCAGCGAGAAGTTGGAGCCGGTACCGGAGCCGTATTTGAACAGGCGCGCTTCACGCACCCACAGATCCATGATGCCACCCTCGTTGACGAGGTCGTCCTGTACGCCCTGGATGAAGCAGGCATGCGGCTGCGGATGCTCGTAGGAGGATTTCGACTTGGTCAGCTTGCCGGTGAACGGGTCGACATAGAAGTGGCCCTGGCTCGGGCCGTCGATGCCATAGGCCCAGTGCAGGCCGGTGTTGAACCATTGCGGCGAGTTCGGCGCCACGCGCTGGGTGGCCAGCATGTAGGCAAGCTCGTCACGGAAGGCGCGTGCGTCTTCTTCCGACGCCTTGAAGTAGCCGCCCTTCCAGCCCCAATAGGTCCAGGTGCCGGCAAGGCGGTCGAAGACCTGGCGGGCGTCGATCTCGGAACCGTAGCGCTCGGCTTCCGGCAGCTTGGCGAGTTCCGCCTCATCGGCGACGGAGCGCCACAGGAAGGAGGGGACGTCGTTCTCTTCGATCTTCTTCAGGCGTGCCGGAACACCGGCCTTGCGGAAATATTTCTGTGCCAGGATATCGGCTGCGACCTGGGAGAACTGCGCCGGCACGTCGATATTGTCCAAGCGGAACACCACCGAGCCATCCGGATTCTTGATCTCCGAAAGCGCCTTGCGGAATTCGATCTCCGCATAGGCGGACTGTCCTGGCTTGGTGAAACGACGCTCGATGCGCATTGGTCCGGTCCCTTTTGTCTATATGTAGCGCTTTTCCCCAGGGATTTCTGCCCCCGATGCGAAACGCGCATGTCCGCCGTCTGCCGGCGTTCGAAAACGGCCGGCTCTCCATTTCGCAGCCTCCGCCGGCCCTGCTGGTCAAACTCCTTGCGAAGTGCCTGTCCAACGTGCCGACGAACCCACGGGTCCCTCAAAACTGATTTTTTTCCGATTCCCTCGGTCGAGGGAAATTCACACTATCTAGCGTCGAACCTACCTGCAAACACTAAATATAGTATTAACAGACAATTTATTCAAGCCCGACAATTGTCCCTATCGACCCCAACCGCCCCACAATTCCAACGCTTCCGCCGGCCTCGTAACCAGGCGGAAATGCGAGCAAAACGCACATAATCCGGGAAAAAGACCGGGCTCAGAACTTTCCGGTCGCACTCTCAACAGGAGCGCATGGCCTATAAAAGGCGACTCGTTTTGCGCCGTCAAGGATTCGTTTGCGTAGCTTTTGTGACCCCAACATCTTGTGTGTCACATATGTGGATAACGGGGATAGAATGCGGTGCGGCGATCGCAATTTTGCCGTCACCAGGCAATCCGGACGCGGCAACGATCCAAAGCGTCGTGCCTGAATGGATCAGCCGTAGTGCAGCCTGGGTTTTGGCTCGGTGCCGGTGAACTGCACCCCGATACGGTCATTGCGACGCCAGCGGACCTCACACCGATAGGCAATGCCGTCGAGCGGCACATAGAGAAGGAAGCGATCGGGAACCCGGGCTTCCAGCGGTATCTTCAGTTCGGCTCCGCCTTCATGTTGATTGCGCAGCGTGCAGCCGACTTCCGAATTCGAAATTCCGGTGATGATCGACCCGCCCTTGAGCACGCGCGGACGATGCTCGCGCTCAGGCTCGTCGGACTCGTTTGGAATTGGATTTGCGGGATTCGCCATCGATCAAAAAATACCAGAGCTGCCGAATCCTACCTTTGATTCCTTAGCAAAGCATTCATGTCGATGCGCGGCAACGCGTGTCCAGCCTTTGCAAGCCAGTCCCATTTTGCAAAGAGCGCGGTGTGGCCGCCCGTCAGGAGAAGCTGTGCGGGTCGGCGCAGAAATAGGCGATGATCTGGCAAAGGTCGGGTTCGTTGACCATGCGCACCGCTTCGCTTGCACGGACCCATTTGCGGGTGCGTGAGCGTTTTTCCTTCCAGCGGTCCGCGACTTTGTCGACATGCAGCGGAAACACCAGGACCTCGCACGGGACTTCTTCGCCGGAAGCCAGCGCCTTGGCGTAGAAGTAACGGCCGGCTTCAAGATGAGAGACACGGCCGCGTAGCCCGGCCTCCTCGCCGGCTTCGCGCGCCGCGGCCTCGCAGAGCGGCTCCCTGGCCTCTGGCCAACCCTTGGGCAAAACCCAACGGCCGGTATCGCGGCTGGTGATCAGCATGATTTCGACGCCGTCTCCCGTGTCGCGCCAGGGCAGGGCGGCAACCTGCAGGCGGCACGGCGCGGTGCCGAAGAGCCGTCGGACCCTTTCGGCCAGATGATTGTGTGTCGTTGGCCTCGTCAACATCGAAGAAGCTAGCCCCAGCCTCCGGAATCGTTTGCCGTCTCACGAATCTTACGGCTAATTGTCGGCAATAAAAGTAAAAAATTTCATTCGCCTGGCCAATTTCCGCCAATAGACGTCGATTTCGCGAAATATCCGGCTCTGCCGGACCTGTTTGCGAAAGCAAATCCATCCCCGGTGCAAGCTGCTGGTCTGTAACAGGGTAGTTGCGAATCAGCCGGCGTGGTCGTCGGCGATCGGCTTCTGGTAGGTGAAGCCCATATCCCACGGGAAATAGATCCAGGTGTCCTGGCTGACTTCGGTGACGAAAGTATCGACCAGCGGCCTGCCTTTCGGCTTGGCATAGACGGTGGCGAAATGCGCCCTGGGCATCATCGCGCGCACGATGCCCGCCGTCTTGCCGGTGTCGGTCAGGTCGTCGATGATCAGCACGCCGGCGCCGTCTTCGGCGAGCAGGGCAGGGGTGATCTCCTTGAGGACCTGCAGCTGCCCCTGGCTGGTATAATCGTGATAGGAGGCGACGCAGACGGTTTCGATGACGCGGATGCCAAGTTCACGCGAGATGATCGCCGCCGGCACCAACCCGCCTCGCGTGATGCAGACGATCGCTTTCCATTGCCCTTTGTTGGCGCCGGCAAGCCGCCAGGCGAGTGCGCGAGCGTCGCGATGGAACTGGTCCCAGGAGACCGGAAAGGCTTTTTCGGGAAGGGACATGTCGCGCACTCCACAGCACGCGGGGATCGCGCGCAAGAAAACAGGGGAATGCGCGCGGAATTAGCTGGAAAGCCCCCATCTTGGCAAGAGCAGGGGCCTTGGCAAGGCAAGGGCCAGCGATCGCCGTGGGCTTACCGCGACAGGAAGGCTGCCACCGGCGCGGTGCGCAGAACGCTGCGCGTCACGCCGCCGAACAGAAGCTGGCGCAGCCATGAATGGCTGTAGGCGCCGAGCACCAGCAGATCGGCGCCGGTCTCCGCGATCCTGGTCTGGATGATGTCATCGACCGAACTGCCGCCCGACTGCTGCACCGAGACGCTGACGGTGGCGCCGTGGCGCGACAGCGCTGCCGCGATTTCGGCGCCGGCGGCCTCCGGGCTGTCGTCGAGCGTTTCAGGAGGGTCGATAACCAATATGTCGGTCTTCTCGGCTTCGATGATGAAGGGCAGCGCGTCGAAGGCGGCGCGCGCCGCTTCCTTGCTGCCGTTCCAGGCGAGCAAGACGCGTTTGAAGGTGGTGATCAGCGGACCCTCGTGCGGCACCATCAGCACCGGCCGGCCGGCATCGTAGACCAGCGTGTCAACGTCCGCGCTGGAATCGCCGCCCGTTTCGCGCTGCGCTGCTATGATCAGGTCGGCGGCCCGCACGCTCGAAATCCCGGTCAGCGCACTGTCACCCGAAAAGCTCTCCAGGCTTCGCCACTCGAAGGAAAGACCGGAATCCTCGATATGCCTGAGAAACAGCGTCCTTAATTTCTCGGCCCGTTCCCGGTTCATGTCTGCCGAAACCTGCAGGAATTCGGTGTCGGGAAAGCCTGTGGCAGAGGTGTAGGGCACGGGAAGCGTTTCGGCGTGGATGCCGACCAGATGGCTCTGGAACCGGGTGGCGAGCGGAATGGCGCAGTCGAGCACGCGCTCGGCGTCCTGCTCGTTCTGCAGAATGGCGACGATGGTTTTGAATCGCATGACAATCCCTCAGTTCACGAGCTGGCGAACTCGTGCCGGGGAAACGTTGCAGCGTCGTGCTTTGTTCCGGTCTGGACCAGATCAGCCGGGATTGCTGGCGAAGCCGGCGACCATCGCCTCGACATCGGCGCGGGCAGCGTCCAGCGCCTCCTGGTTGCGGGCACGCACGACCAGTTCGGTCCAGAACTTGCCATCGCCATATTTCGGATAGGAGCCGATGATCGTATCGGGATGCGCTTTCTGGATATCACCCAGCGGCCCCCCGATGAGGCCTTCGCCGAACGGGCAGGGCACGGTCGCCGACAGCATCTTCGTGCCGGCCTTCAGCGTCGGCACGACATTGTCGAGCATGGCCTGGAAAATCGACGGCACGCCAGCCATGACGTGGACGTTGCCGATGCGGAAGCCAGGCGCGACCGACACCGGATTGTCGATGAGATCGGCGCCGCGCGGCATCCGTGCCATGCGCTTGCGGGCCTCGGTATATTCGATGCCGCGCGCGGCATAGCTTGCTTCCAGCATGGCATAGGCCCGGGCATCGTATTCGCAAGGCACGCCAAAGGCCTTGGAGATGGAATCGGCCGTGATGTCGTCATGCGTCGGCCCGATGCCGCCCGTGGTGAACACATAAGTGTAGCGCGCGCGCACGGCGTTCACCGCCGCGATGATCTCGTCTTCCTCGTCCGGGACGATGCGCACTTCCTTCAGGTCGATGCCGATCGCCGTCATGACGTCGGCGAGATGGCCGATGTTCTTGTCCTTGGTGCGGCCGGACAGAATCTCATCGCCGATGACGAGCATGGCAGCGGTCACGATTTCAGGCATGGGAAGCTCCGGCAAGCGAGTGGCCCGGGAAGGCGAGTGGTCTGAGATAGCGCGGCGCGGCGGTGGCCGCAATGTCATCTCCGCGGCGCCGGCTTCCCTGCCCGACTACATGACCGCCGGAGGTGGATGGCTCGGTCGAAGCCAACTCGTTTCCACACCATGTTCTGCGATAACGTGGCGGTCGAGCAAGATCTCGGCCGCATCGAGGGGCCCAACGGCAAGGGGCACGTGCCGCAATTCGTGGCCGCGGAGCGAACCGCCGCATCCATCGAGCGCATCGCCGGCCGGGCTGATCGGGGCCTCACCTCAGCTTCACGACAATTTCAAGGAACCATTCGGCTGACTACCGGGTTTTATGAGTGTCGCACCAAAGCGGCTAAGATACGGAGTGATTCAATGGTTACAAAACTTCTCGCAGCATCCGTCCTGACGATTGGTCTCGCCACATCGGCGATGGCGCAGTCACTGGACGACAGGTACTCAAACAATCATGACTGGTGGCTGTTCGGTAACAACGACCAGACAACTGTCGACCCCTACACCACGGGAAGCATCAGTGACGGCTCCGGGTTGAACACTCAAGGCAACACCGGCGCAATAGGCCCATGTGCCCACAACACACCAGGCCCGGACGCTAACGCAGGGCAAAACGTCAACGATCAGTATTGCGGCAAATAGCCAGAACGCGATTTCCGAAAAGCGCACGCCGATTTTCTGGAAATCCATGTTCGAGGGCTAGTCCGCAAGGACAGCCGCTGGCCGCTGGCGCGTCCTCTCTCCGGACGGCGCTGCGGTCGGCGCTCCGTCGAACCGCTCCACATCAACCGCGACACCGATCAATCCGAGACTTCTGTCTGCGGCCGGTCGCGGCCGTCGGCCAGTTCCTCATGCCATTTTCCCTCGGCGTCCTCATACTGGATGCCGTCCGTCGCTCCGGCGACCTGCTGCTCGGCCGAGGCGATTTCGGCGGCGCGCAACGCGTCCTGATGCGTCGGAAACGTCTCGGAAAAGGTCGCTCCGACCTTGTAGGCCCAGCCGCCGTCATGTTCGACGATCTTGTAAGTCAGCTTCGCCATGAAAAACCTCCGGTTGAAAGGTCCGTCTGCTCAATGCAGTCGGTCGTCGGGCAGTCTGTCGTCGGGCACCAGCACTTCCGATTCCTTGGCGGCTTCAATCAGCGCCCGGCGCGCATCTGCTGTCGAACGATAACCTTCCAGCACTTTGAGGCAAGTGTCGAGGGCATCACGATGGCGCGGGCCGCGATTGAGCGGCCACACCGTCATCAGGCACTCCGCGGCCTCCTGGGCGCTGCGGATGTGGCGATATTTGCCGACGTGGCCAAGTTCGACGACGACCGGCACTTCAAAAGGTTTGTTGTCCATCATGGCCGCAACGCAAAGCAGCCAATTTGGTTGCAACCATGGCCGTCAGCCTGCGCCCAAACGTCTCAGAGGCTGTTTGAAGGCTCTACAGCGCCGTGTCGGGAGCGCGAACCGTTCAGCCCGCCGCCTTCATCCAATGCTGCATCGTGGTCACCGAACGGGCAAGTTGTGGCGCCGGGTGGATTGTCTCGCTGAATGTCGCCGCCGCACGCCACCCCCAGCGCGGATCAGCCAGGAAGGCCCGCGCCAGCGCCACCATGTCGGCGCGGCCCTCGGTGACGATCGCTTCGGCCTGCTTGGGGTCGTCGATCAGGCCGACGGCGCGGGTCGGAATATCAGCGCCCTTGCGCACCGCCTCCGCCAGATGCACCTGATAGC
>NZ_RZQA01001609.1:0-513 GCF_004022915.1 Mesorhizobium sp. M7A.F.Ca.US.006.04.2.1 | reverse complement strand
ATCTTCTATGCGCCGGCGGCCTCCGCAGTCATATACATTTTGATGCTTGTCGTGCTCCTAATACGCCCGGGCGGGATTTTCCAAGGCATCGATATTTCGCATTTCGCGCTGCATTATACACCGATGACCGAGCGTGCGCGGCGGGTGTTCTTGAGCCGACCCACCGCTCTCATTGCGCTGGCGGCAGCGCTTTTGCTTCCGTGGCTGGTCTATCCAGTCCTTGCGACTGACATTATCCTTTGGGGGCTGTTTGCGGTTGGTTTCGATCTGTTGTTCGCGATCGGCGGACTCCTCTCGTTCGGCCAGGCCGCCTATTGGGGCATGTCGGCCTACGTCACCGGGATCCTGATGGTTAAGTTCGGGGCTCCGATGTTCCTTTCGCTGCTCGCCGGCGTCGCCCTGAGCACCATTGTAAGTCTTCTTTTTGGCTTCATCGTCGCAAGAAAGAAAGGGATCTATTTCTCTATGATCACCTTTGCATTCGCGTCGATCGTCTATTTCGTCGTCAATCAG
>NZ_RZQA01001608.1:0-515 GCF_004022915.1 Mesorhizobium sp. M7A.F.Ca.US.006.04.2.1 | reverse complement strand
GTTCCGGATCGACCTGGTCGTGCAACATGGCGGCTACTGCGCGTGGCGACAAAATCGCGCACTGGCCGGTTATTCCGCCAAGCATGCCACGCAGGATTTTTGTGAGGTCGGCTACCGAGCAACGAAGCATTCCAGACGGGACATCAGGATATCCCTCCTGCGGCAGCTCGTTGAACGCGCCTTTCCCATATTCATAAGGCTTGGCGAGAACGTTTGGTGCAAACTCTTTCAGATACCAATGCGCATTTCGAACACCCAGCGGTTCGAATATGTTCTTCTGGGTATACGCGGAAAAGCTCTGCTTGCTGATGCACTGGACCGCATAACCTGCCAACGCCACCCCGACATTGCAGTAGCTCCATCGATTGCCTGGCTTGGCTGGGCAAAACGACGTGGTAGGCGAATAGTATGCGCCACCCTCGACAAGAAAGTCCTTTAGAAAGCCCTTCAGGCTTTGCGTCGGATCTCCGTCGGTGGCCACGTCCAGATCGTCGTAGCCTTTATCCGAGATACTG
>NZ_RZQA01001607.1:0-516 GCF_004022915.1 Mesorhizobium sp. M7A.F.Ca.US.006.04.2.1 | reverse complement strand
AAATGGCGGGTTCGGCCTGTGGTCACCGAACCGGTCGGATTGACGGCGGCCAGCGCGCCGATGGTGACGCCATTGTCGAGCAGCGTCGAGGCGGAGCCGAGGCCTCCTTTCAGCCCCGAAGTGAGCGCGCCGGTGCCGGCGCCGATGCTGCCGAGTTGGAAATCGGCGGTGGCGGTTTGCGCGGCTTCATAGCCAAGCTCGCGGTAGGGCGGATAACGGCCCCAATCCTTGTCGCCGCCATTGCGCAGGTCGAACAGGATCGCCGACGGCACGATCGGAACGCGAAAACCGCCGACCTCGAGGCCGATGCCGTGTTCACGCAACGCCGCCTGCACGCCGGAGGCCGCGTCGAGGCCGAAAGCCGAACCGCCCGAAAGCACCACGGCGTGCACCACATCGACGGAATTGTGCGGTTCGAGCAGGTCGGTCTCGCGGGTGCCCGGCGCACCGCCCAGGATCTGAACGCCCGCCACTGTGGACGCATCGCAAAGCACGGTCGTTACCCCGGATTTCAGC
>NZ_RZQA01001606.1:0-519 GCF_004022915.1 Mesorhizobium sp. M7A.F.Ca.US.006.04.2.1 | reverse complement strand
ACACTGAGCGGCAGCTTCGCGATAGGAATTTTTTCTTGACTCGGTGACCTCAGCTATGGTAGATTTTTGCCCATGGTGCTGATTTGCGCCAATGACCCGCCGCACTGGCGGGTTTTTTGTTTGATGCGCCGTCAGCCAACGCCCGGCGAAAGCTCCGAAGGAACCCGTCGACCCGAGTTCGTTGCACCATCTGCGAGCGGGCCGTCAGCCGCGACCTGCGCTCCTGAGAGCAGTTCAGAGTTGCCTGGACGCCCAGAAGTCGAGGCGGCTGTCGCGCAACTCGCAAATCGACTTCAGCCGTTCTTTTTCGACGAAACGGGCCATTCCGGAAAGAATACGGCCTGGCAGCGAAGGCCCGGCATAGATCATGCCGGTGTAGAGCTGCACCAGATCGGCACCCGCACGGACCTTGTCCAGCGCCGTATCGGCGGAATCGACGCCGCCGACGCCGACGATGGCAAGCTCCGGCCCGAGCAGTTTGCGCATCTTCGCCAGCACGATGGTCGAACGCTCGAACAG
>NZ_RZQA01001605.1:0-520 GCF_004022915.1 Mesorhizobium sp. M7A.F.Ca.US.006.04.2.1 | reverse complement strand
GTCCAGCCTGGGCAGACGATGGGTTCGCTTTCGGCGCAGATGGTCGGCGTCGACCGTAAGCTCGACCTGTTCCGCGTCCTCAACGCGCTGTCGCCTGGTGCCGCGGTTTCGGCCGGCGACAAGGTCAAGATCGTCACGGACAAGTAAGAGCCCCTGGACGCCTGCCGCCGTTCACGCGGCAGTCGCCATGAACTCCGGATTCTGCTTCACCAACGCGACCTTCAGCTTTTCCATGGCGCGAGCCTCGATCTGGCGGACGCGTTCCTTGGAGATGCCGAGGGTTTCGCCGAGCGCTTCCAGCGTCGCGCCCTCGTCGTTAAGCCGGCGTTCCTCGATGATCCTCAACTCCCGTGCGTTGAGCGCGCGAAGCGCCTCCCTCAGCCAGAGCGAGCGGCGCGCGACATCGATCTTGTCGCCGACGATCTCGTCGGGCAGCGGATCGTCCGAGACCAGGAAATCCATGCGCTCGGTCGAACACGCATCGTCGGCAACCGGCATGTTGAGTGAGGAGTCGGGAGCC
>NZ_RZQA01001604.1:0-521 GCF_004022915.1 Mesorhizobium sp. M7A.F.Ca.US.006.04.2.1 | reverse complement strand
ACTTCGCGGACCATCTGCGCGCCCATGTTCTCGAACTTGTCTTCAAGCTCGATTTCCTTGGCGACGGTGACGCCGTCCTTGGTGATGCGCGGGGCGCCGAACGACTTGTCGATGACGACGTTGCGGCCCTTGGGGCCGAGCGTGACCTTCACCGCGTCGGCGAGGATGTTGACGCCGCGCAGCATGCGCTCGCGGGCATCACGGGAGAATTTTACGTCTTTGGCAGCCATTTTTAGCTCCTGGCAGGGGCTTCGATCGAGCCCGGGAATTCAGTTGACGGAAAGGCCTGATATCAGCCGATGATGCCCATGATGTCGGATTCCTTCATGATCAGAAGGTCTTCGCCATTGAGCTTGACTTCGGTGCCCGACCACTTGCCGAACAGGATGCGGTCGCCGGCCTTGACGTCCAGCGGGACCAGCTTGCCAGCTTCGTCACGAGCGCCGGAGCCGACAGCGATGATCTCGCCTTCCTGCGGCTTATCCTTTGCCGTGTCGGGGATGATGATCCCGCCAGCGGTC
>NZ_RZQA01001603.1:0-524 GCF_004022915.1 Mesorhizobium sp. M7A.F.Ca.US.006.04.2.1 | reverse complement strand
CTCCTATTCCATCTCCGAAGTGGAAGCATTGGGCATGCATGAGCTTATCGAGATGAGCTATCTCTTCGACAAACCCTTGCTGGTCGATTCCTCCGACGCGGAGACGCTTCTCGGCGTCAAGGCCAGCAGCCTTGGCGTCATGATCGCCGACACTCTGCGCGACCATCTTTGAAGCTTGAAGACTGGCGCGTCGCACCGGAACTGAAAAAGCCCGCTCCTTTCGGAACGGGCTGAGCCGGCGGGCCGGACTGGAGGTCAGACGGCCCGCAAATTGCTTTTTTTCTTCTATTCGAAACAGCCCCGACTATTCGAGATAACCGGAGGGATCGACTGGCGCCGAATTCTTGCGCACTTCGAAGTGCAGCTTCGGCGAGTCCGTCGTGCCGCTCATGCCCGACAGCGCGATCTCCTGGCCGCGCTTGACCTTCTGGCCGCGCTGCACCTCGATCGAGCTGGCATGGCCGTAGACGGTGACCAGGCCGTTCTCGTGGCGCACCAGCACCGTGTTGCCGAATTCCTTGAGG
>NZ_RZQA01001602.1:0-525 GCF_004022915.1 Mesorhizobium sp. M7A.F.Ca.US.006.04.2.1 | reverse complement strand
TTCCAGCAGCCTGCGGTCAAGCCGTTCGAGGCTGACATAGATCGGCAGGATCATCAGCGGCAGGTAGCCATAGACGATGCCGAGCAGCACCGCGCCCGGCGTGTTGATCAGCCTGACATCCTCGATGCCGACAAAGGCGAGCAGCGCCGGAATGCCGCGCCCGCCCAGAATGTACATCCAGGCATAGGTCCGCATCAGCAGGCTGGTCCAGAACGGAATGACGACCAGCGCCAGCAGGATCAGCCGCCAGCGCTGCGGCGCGCGCAAGGCGAGATAGTAGGCAACGGGATAAGCGACGAGCAGGCAGGCGAGCGCTCCCACCGGCGCCAGCACCATGGTGTTCCAGAAGGCGGTCGCCCGCGCCGGAAGATTGGCATATTGCGCCAGCGTAAAGGCGGCCTGATAGCCGCCTTCCGGTGCGCGTTCGCCGACGCTGAACACGGCGATGGCGATGAACGGCAGCACCAGGAACACCACCAGCCACGCGGTCGCCGGACCGAGCAGCATGGCGGTCAGAAAATTCCT
>NZ_RZQA01001601.1:0-526 GCF_004022915.1 Mesorhizobium sp. M7A.F.Ca.US.006.04.2.1 | reverse complement strand
AAGCAGCCCACGTTAGGCGCGAGTTGGGCGCAGTCACTCAGCAGCTGCCGGTGTGATCATCACCGGCGAAGCCTGTCCGCGAGATGGAGCCCAAGGGCCAAGATCGTCAAGGTGGGATTCGCCTGGCTGGATGTTGCCAGAACCGAGCCGCCCGCGATGTGCAGGTTCATCAGTCCATGAACTCGGCATTCAGCGTCAACAACCCCATCGGTCGGGCTCGCAGACATTCGCGTGGTACCGAGGTGATGACCGTCCATGGCGCCTGATTTGTCTGCCATTTCGATCACATGGCCAGGTTCAAATCCTGAAATGGTAGCTCCGATCTTCTCCAGCTTCCAACCGAGCAGTCGATAGGCGCGCGCGATGCTTTGGAGATCGTTGCTCGTGGTTTTCCAATCGACGCGCAGCTTCGGCATACCCAATCGGTCGCGTTCGCTCACCAACGTCAGTCTGCTTGCGGGGTTCGGCTCCTGTTCCGAATGAAACTCAAGATTGACCACATTGGCGCGCGGCCCCAATACGATGG
>NZ_RZQA01001600.1:0-526 GCF_004022915.1 Mesorhizobium sp. M7A.F.Ca.US.006.04.2.1 | reverse complement strand
GCTGAGGACAATTCATGCGCGGACGGGACCCGCGCCAATAAAGGAGGCAAGAATGTCGGATACCAAGGTCTACCTGCTCGACGGCGGCTCGCTCGTTCTCGACGGCTATCATGTGTTCTGGAACCGCGGCCCTGGCGGCGAAGTGCGCTTCCCCGTCTATTCGATCCTGATCGAACATGCCGAGGGCCGGTTCCTCATCGACACCGGCTACGACTACGATCACGTGATGAAGGTGCTGCCGTTCGAAAAGCCGATCCAGGAAAAGCACCAGACCATCCCAGGCGCCCTGGCGCTGCTCGGCCTCGAACCGAAGGACATCGACGTTGTCGTCAATTCGCATTTCCACTTCGATCATTGCGGCGGCAACAAGTATTTTCCGCACGCCAAGAAGATCTGCCACCGGACCGAGGTGCCGCAGGCCTGCAATCCCGAACCTTTCGAGCATCTCGGCTATTCCGATCTGAGTTTTTCGGCGGAGGCTGCCGAAGCGCGTGGCGCGACCGGGCAATTGCTTGCGGGAACGACA
>NZ_RZQA01000015.1:0-21453 GCF_004022915.1 Mesorhizobium sp. M7A.F.Ca.US.006.04.2.1 | reverse complement strand
CGCCCAGACCGATGGAATCATGGGTCATGACGAAGATCGAGCGGATGCCCATCAGCGAAGCAAGACGCATTGACGGGCGGGCATAGTCGGAGAAGCACAGGAAGGTACCGCCATAGGCGATGAGGCCGCCATGCAGCGTCAAGCCATTGATGGCGGCCGCCATGCCATGTTCGCGAATGCCGTAGTGGACATAACGCTGGCCGTAATCGTCGGGCGTGATGTTCTTGGTCTGGCTGGTCTTGGTGTTGTTGGAGCCGGTCAGGTCGGCGGAGCCGCTTATGGTTTCCGGCACGGCGCCGTTGATGACCTCCAGCGCCATTTCCGAGGATTTGCGGGTGGCGACCTTCGGCTTGTCGGCCGACAGCTTCTTCTTGTAGTCGGCGATGACGGCGTCGAAATTCGACGGCAGCTTGCCGGCGAGGCGGCGTTCGAACTCGGCCTTCAACTTGGGCTCGGCCTTGGCCAGACGTCCCTCCCAGTCGGTGCGCGGCTTGGCGCCGGTTTTACCGGCGGCGCGCCATGCGTCAAGGATGTCGGCCGGAATCTCGAAGGGCGGCGAGTCCCAGTTGAAGAATTTGCGCGCACCGGCGATCTCGTCGGCGCCGAGCGGCGAACCGTGCGCCTTGTTGGTGCCGGCCTTGGTTGGAGCGCCGAAGCCGATGGTCGTCTTGCAGGCGATCATCGTCGGCTTGTCGGAGTGACGAGCGGCTTCGATGGCATAGGCGATGGCTTCCGGATCGGTGCCGTCGATGTGGCTGGCGTTCCAGCCCGAGGCCTGGAAGCGGGCGACCTGGTCGGTGTTGTCGGCAAGCGAGACCGGGCCGTCGATCGAGATGTTGTTGTTGTCCCAGAAGACGATCAGCTTGTTGAGCTTGAGATGGCCGGCAAGCGCGATGGCTTCCTGGGAAACACCTTCCATCAGGCAGCCGTCACCGGCCAGTACGTAGGTGTAATGGTCGACGAGGTCGTTGCCGAAGGCTGCGTTCATGATGCGCTCGCCGAGCGCGAAGCCGACCGAATTGGCCAGACCCTGGCCGAGCGGGCCGGTGGTCGTCTCTATGCCGGTGGCATGGCCGTATTCGGGATGGCCGGCGGTCTTCGAGCCCAACTGGCGGAAATGCTTGATCTGGTCGATCGTCATGTCCTCGTAGCCGGTCAGGTGCAGCAGCGAATAGAGCAGCATCGAACCGTGGCCGGCCGACAGGATGAAGCGATCCCGGTCGGGCCAATGGGGGGCCTTCGGATCATATTTCAGGAACTTCGTGAACAGCACCGTGGCGATATCGGCGCAGCCCATTGGCAGGCCTGGATGGCCGGAATTTGCCTTCTCGACGGCGTCCATGGAGAGAAAGCGGATCGCATTGGCCATCCGGTCATGTTGTTCACGCGACGTCATGGTTCCTCCAGAAGTGGGGGTTTGGGGGCTTGGGAGAGCCCTTGAAAAGGGTGCGCGACACATAGCAGGCGCGGGCTTTTAGTCAACAAATCGGGTGCACATTTGCCGGTCTTGTGATGCCGGCGGCGGACCTACATTAGCGTTAGCGGGGGACAGTCGCGAGAGCTTTGTTGACGTTGCCTTCACCCGGTGCCTAATGTTTCAGGGATAACGCGTTCTGAACGTGAACGATTCGGTGATGGGCAGGGCACAGGACGAAGGCCATGACCGGGGAAGCCACACTCAAGGAAGTCATCGCGAGGCTGGGCAAGGCCATCGAGGGGCTGGAAAACGCCGTCGCGGCCAAGCTCGAGCATGAACGGGACTACTCCGAAGCCGAGGCCGAGGTGCAGCGGATGAACGCCGATCGCTCGCGGCTGGCGCAGGAACTCGACAATTCCGAAGCGCGCGCCGAACGGCTGGAAGATGCCAACAAGGAAGTCTCGCGACGTTTGGTGACCGCCATGGAAACCATCCGCGCCGTGTTGGACAGATAGGAGCTGGCCCGATGGCACAGGTCACGGTTTCAATCGACGGCAAGCAGTATCGCATGGCCTGCGACGAGGGCCAGGAAGAGCATCTGATCGATCTTGCCGAACGTTTCGACCGCTATGTTTCACACCTGAAGGACTCGTTCGGCGAGATTGGCGATCAGCGGCTGACCGTGATGGCCGGCATTATGGTGATGGATGAACTCTCGGAGTTGCAGAAACGCGTCAAGGGCATGGAAAGCGAAGTGCTGACCTTGCGCAAGACCCGCGACGAGGCTCTGACCAAGGCCGACAAGAGCGATAGCGTGCTGACCAACGCGCTCAGCGCGCTGGCACAGCGCATGGAAGACCTGACTGTGACAATGGCGGTCAACAAGAGCTGAGGCAGGATCTCTCCTGTCCAGCCCAACAGGCTCTCATCCGCGTGCCGAGCATTCGGCAGCATAAAAATGCTCGCCTGCCGCCGACAAGAGTTTCATATTGTCTTGCAGTCACAATTTTTGCGCTAAGATGCAACGATGCCCGGGCGGGGCAGCTCGATGGCGGCATGGGTTGCCGCTTGTCGTTCCTCGCTGCCGACGGGTTCCGTTTACAGGGGAGATGTATCATGAGCCTTCGTATCAACGACATTGCGCCGGATTTTACCGCCGAGACCACGCAAGGGACGATCAAATTCCATGACTGGATCGGGGACGGATGGGCGATCCTGTTCAGTCATCCCAAGAATTTCACGCCGGTCTGCACGACCGAGCTTGGCACGATGGCGGGGCTCGAAGGCGAATTCAAGAAGCGCAACGTCAAGATCATCGGCATTTCGGTCGATCCGGTCGAAAGCCACGGCAAGTGGCAGGACGACATCAAGACGGCGACCGGCCATTCGGTGAACTACCCGCTGATCGGCGACAAGGACCTCAAGGTCGCCAAGCTCTACGACATGCTGCCGGGCGGTGCCGGCGAGACGTCGGAAGGCCGCACACCGGCCGACAATGCCACGGTGCGCTCGGTCTATGTCATCGGACCGGACAAGAAGATCAAGCTGGTGCTGACCTACCCGATGACCACGGGCCGCAACTTCGATGAGATCCTGCGTGCGGTCGATTCCATGCAGCTGACCGCCAAGCATCAGGTGGCGACGCCGGCAAACTGGAAGCAGGGCGAGGACGTCATCATCACCGCTGCCGTCTCCAACGAGGACGCGATCAACCGCTTCGGCGCTTATGAGACCATCCTGCCGTATCTGCGGAAGACCAAGCAGCCCTCTGCCTGACCGCTCCTCGGAACAGTTTTTGGCTTTCCTGTCGCCGCGAGCGAAATGATACTTGACTGGCTCACCCGAGCGGACAACCATGCTCCTCTCGGGTGTCGTCAGAGAAAATCATTCCTGACGACCGAGAGTTGGGGAAGCCAGAATTGGACGTAGCTTTGGCCAGGCCGCAGGTCAGCGGCTTCTACGACAAGCCGACCGGGGCCATCCAGTATGTCGTCGCCGACCAGGCGACGAAACGCTGCGCCATCATCGATCCGATCCTCGATTTCGACGAGAAATCCGGTGCTACGGCAACGACGAATGCCGATATCCTGCTCGACTTCGTCAGCGAGCAGGGGCTGAGCGTCGAATGGATCCTCGACACCCATCCGCACGCCGATCATTTCTCGGCGGCGCACTATCTGAGGGAGAAGACCGGAGCGCCGACAGCGATCGGCGACAGGGTCGTCGACGTCCAGAATTTGTGGAAGGCGATCTACAACTGGCCGGATTTTCCCGCCGACGGTTCGCAGTGGGACAGGCTGTTTGGTGAAGGCGAAACCTTCACGGTCGGCACGCTTCCGGTCAAGGTGCTGTTCTCGCCCGGCCATACGCTGGCGTCGATCACCTATGTGATCGGCGATGCCGCCTTCGTCCACGACACGCTGTTCATGCCCGACAGCGGCACAGCGAGGACGGACTTTCCCGGCGGCAGTGCCGCGCGGCTCTGGCGCTCGATCCAGGACATACTGGCGTTGCCGGACGAGATGCGGCTGTTCGTCGGTCATGACTATCAGGCCGGCGGCCGCGAACCCTTGTGGGAAAGCACGGTCGCCATACAGAAGGCGACCAACACCCATCTTGCCGCCGCCCGCAGCGAGGCCGAGTTCGTCGCCCTGCGCGAGGCGCGCGACAGGACGCTGCCGATGCCGCGGCTGATCCTGCATGCGCTGCAGGTCAACATGAATGGCGGGAGGCTGCCCGAACCCGAAGCGAATGGCCGGCGGTACCTGAAGTTTCCGCTGGATGGGCTTTGAGAGATCGCTGCCGGCGAAGCTGCAATCTCCCCCTTGCGGGGGAGATCGGATGTCGCCTCCGCTTTCGCCAACCACACAAGAAAAAAAGCGGCGCCAGTTTCCTGGCGCCGCCTTTAGATCTTGTTGCCTTTAGCCGGCTTTAGGCTGCGGGCTGCGCCTCAATGGTGCGCAGCGCCTGGGTCTGGCGCTTGGCGGCGGCCTTGACCGCATCCTGCACCTTCTCGAAGGCGCGCACCTCGATCTGGCGCACGCGCTCGCGGCTGATGTCGAATTCGGACGAAAGCTCTTCCAGCGTCAGCGGCTCCTCGGCGAGGCGACGGGCCTCGAAGATGCGCCGCTCGCGCTCGTTGAGCACGGCAAGAGCGCCCGACAGCATGCCGCGCCGGTTTTCCAGCTCGTCCTGCTCGATCAGCATCTCTTCCTGGCTTTCGTGGTCGTCGACCAGCCAGTCCTGCCACTCGCCGGACTCACCTTCGCTCGCCCGGATCGGGGCATTGAGCGAGGCATCGCCCGACAGGCGGCGGTTCATCGACACCACTTCGGCTTCGGAAACGTTCAGCCTGGTGGCGATCTCGGCGATCTGATCGGGCTTCAAGTCGCCGTCGTCGAGCGCCTGGATCTTGCCCTTCACCTTGCGCAGGTTGAAGAACAGGCGCTTCTGGTTGGCGGTCGTGCCCATCTTGACCAGGCTCCACGAGCGCAGGATGTACTCCTGGATCGAGGCCTTGATCCACCACATGGCATAGGTCGCGAGGCGGAAGCCGCGCTCGGGTTCGAATTTCTTGACGGCCTGCATCAGGCCGACATTGCCTTCCGAGATCACTTCGCCGATCGGCAGGCCATAGCCGCGATAGCCCATGGCGATCTTGGCGACGAGCCTGAGGTGGCTGGTGACGAGCTTGTGCGCAGCGGAGGTGTCTTCATGCTCGGCATAACGCTTGGCGAGCATGTACTCTTCCTGCGGCTGCAGCATGGGAAAGCGGCGGATTTCTTCCAGGTAGCGGCTGAGGCCGCCTTCGCCGGAAACGATACTGGGTAATGACTGGGCCATGATAGCGCCCCCTCTCTATTGGAGTGATGCCCCCGAAACGCGGCGGGCATGTGACGCGAGCACCAAAAGGCTCGCCCGCGACATCGGATCTTATACAGGAACAAAACCAGAAAAGACAGGCATTTGTTCAACACGAAACAGTGTGTCACGGTGAAGTGAACAATGCCAGTCAGGTTTTTTGATGGCTTGTCGGTGACGGGTTCAGAGTTTGCGGAAGCCGCCGACGAGTTCCTCCATGTCCCTCGGTAACGGCGCCTCGAACCTCATCGTTAAATGGGTAGTGGGGTGGCGAAATGCAAGGAGCCAGGCATGCAAAGCTTGCCGGGGAAATACCTTGACCTGGCTTTTCAGCGGTTCCGGCAGCCGGTTGGCCTTGGTGCGGAAGGCCTGGCCATAATCGGGGTCGCCGATCACCGGATGACCGATATGCGCCATGTGGACACGGATCTGGTGGGTGCGGCCGGTCTCAAGCCGACATTCGACCATGCTGGCGGTGGCGAACTCCTGTTGGCTCTCGCCGAAGCGCTCCTGCACGGCAAAGTGGGTGACCGCATGGCGGGCGTCGTCGCGTCCTTCCGGCACCACGGCACGGCGCACGCGGTCGGCGGCGCGGCCGAGAGGCGCGTCGACCCTTCCGGTCGGCCTCTGCGGTATGCCCCAGACCAGCGCCAGATAGGCACGTTCGAGATCGCCGGTGAGGCCGTGATCGGCGAAAGCCTCGGAGAGTGACTTGTGGGCGCGGTCAGTCTTGGCGACCACCATGACGCCGCTGGTCTCCTTGTCGAGGCGGTGAACGATGCCTGGCCGCCGCACGCCGCCAATGCCGGAAAGGCTGTCGCCGCAATGATGGATCAGCGCGTTGACCAGCGTACCGGTCCAGTTGCCCGCTCCGGGATGCACGACAAGCCCGGCCGGCTTGTTGATGACAATCAGCTCGTCGTCCTCATAAAGCACATCGAGTGCGATGTTCTCGCCCTGCGGCTCCGCCGGCTCCGGCTCCGGCATGGTAACCGACACGCTTTCGCCCGGCGCCATCTTGCGCTTGGTCTCATCGATCAGCTTGCCGTCGACCCAGACCGCGCCCTGCCTGATCAGCATCTGCACGCGGCTGCGTGACATGTCCGGACCAAGCCTTGCCGCCAGCCACTGGTCGAGGCGCTGACCGGCCGCGTCCGCATCCGCCACCAGCACGGTCGGTACCGCCTCTATCAATTCAGGGGCCTCTTCGTTATGAGCGCTCATTGAAAAACCGTTCCGGAACTGTTTGCCATGGCCAGCCCGATCGCCGAAGAAGACCAGGATAAGCCGCTCGACCCCGAGGTCGAAAAGGTGCGCAGGAAACTCGTCCGCTTCGTCGGGATCAATCTCGGCCTGCTGTTCCTCGCCCTTATGGTGGTGATCGGCGCCCTTGTCTACAAAGCGCGCAATGCACCGCCGGCGAACCCGCCGCTGGCCGGGGATATCCAGACACCCGCCGGCGAACCGGTCAGCGGCGACATCGTGCTGCCGGTCGGGGCCAAGGTGGTCAGCCAGTCGCTGTCCGGCAACCGTGTCTCGATCGACGCCGAGCTTGCCGACGGCAGCCGGACGATCTTCGTCTACGACATCACCGAGCGACGCCTGATCGGCCGCTTTGCGATCCGCAACAAGTGACCGAGCCGCAACGATGAACGGCAGCAGGCCCATGAGCAAGCCTCGGGGATGAGCGGGTTCGCCGAACATCGTCGCGTCGCCACGGTCGCCCTGGTCGTCGCCAATTATGACGAGGCGATTGCCTGGTATGTCGAGAGGCTGGGTTTCCTGCTCGTCGAAAATGTCGATCTCGGCGGCGGCAAGCGCTGGGTCACAGTGGCGCCGGCCAACGGGCAGGGCGCCAGGCTGCTGCTGGCCGAGGCTTCCGACGAGGCGCAAAGCAAAAGTATCGGCGATCAGACCGGCGGGCGTGTCTTCCTGTTCCTGGAAACCGACGACTTTGCCCGCGACCACGCGGCGATGCTGGAGAAAGGCGTCGAATTCCGCGAAGCACCGCGCTTCGAGCCCTACGGCACGGTGGCGGTTTTCGCCGATCTGCATGGCAATCTCTGGGATCTGATCGAACCGAAACGATAGGCTGACGGCCGGCTTTTCCTCGACCGGGGAAAGCGGCCTAACCCCAGTTGCTTTTTCCCAGCGCTCAGCCTATATCGCCGGTTCTTGAACGCGCCCATCGTCTAGCGGTCAGGACACCGCCCTCTCACGGCGGGAACAGGGGTTCGATTCCCCTTGGGCGTACCAAGTTTTTCGACAACTTTGCAGGATGCCGTCGATTTCGTTTCTGAAGTCGCGGAGCCTCGATACTGTGGCGTCCGGGAAACCCGCTCTGCACAGGTAGCCGCAGCCTTAAAAAATGCCAGTGGCGCCAACCAGCCCGGCCTTTATTCCATTCGTCTGGCAAATGTTAACGGACGCGAAACCGAGAACCTTAACGTCCCCGCAACTCACGGCGAATATTAGTTTTCGCTTTAGTAGCTGTAGGAGGTTGAAATGCAGAAAATAGCTTATCGTTTCGCTTGGGACGAGTCTGGCGCGACCGCGATCGAGTATGGCTTGATCGCAGCTCTCATCGCGCTCGCGATCATCACCGGCGCCGGGGCGGTTGGCAATTCGCTCAACGGGATCTTCACGACCGTCGGCACTACGGTCAACAGCAGCGGCTCGTAAGTCGGTACATCAATTCGGTCGGCTATCGGCCGGATTCGCCGATCTCAGCCTCCAAAGCGCAGCGCGTACGTGCTTCCGATGCCGGGCATCGGAAGTGCGGACGGCGCACTTTCCATCAGTCGGCTTTATCCGTTGCGTCACCGCGTTCGTCGCTTCTGGCGCCGCGGAGCTGTTTGCATTAGCATCACATCATGGATCCTGGGGTACGGCTCCAGCGGCGCGCAGAACGCCGCGCTGTCCGTAAGGCCAGTTGATCCATGGGGGAGGAAGGCCAATGCAGAAG
This sequence comes from Mesorhizobium sp. M7A.F.Ca.US.006.04.2.1, assembly GCF_004022915.1. Taxonomy (NCBI): domain Bacteria; kingdom Pseudomonadati; phylum Pseudomonadota; class Alphaproteobacteria; order Hyphomicrobiales; family Phyllobacteriaceae; genus Mesorhizobium; species Mesorhizobium sp. M7A.F.Ca.US.006.04.2.1. Next base: position 13,210 of record NZ_RZQA01000015.1, on the reverse strand, counting down.
CTGCAATCGCAGGGCGTCCATCACATCACGCTGGTCGGCGCCGGGCGCCAGACCTCTATCGATTTCTGGGAAGGCGTGCTCGGCATGCCGTTCATCTTCGAACAGCCCAATCTCGACAAGCCGAGGGAAAGCCACCTCTATTTCGATCCCGGCGACGGCCGGCTGATCACTATCTTCACCGACGAGAGCCGGACGCCGGAGAAGCGGCGCACGCCGACCGATCCGGGCTGTGTTCACCACATCGCCTTTTCGGTGTCGCGCGTCACCTTCCTGCAGGCGGTCTCCCGGCTTGACGAGCGCGGCATCAAGCACAGCGGCGTCAAGGATCGCGGTTTCATGGATTCGATCTATTTCGAGGATCCGCTCGGCTTGCTGATCGAGTTGGCGTCCTACCGCTTCGAACCGCCGGCGGGCTTCACCCATGCGGATGTGCTGATGGAAGCGCACAGGCTGCGGGTCGGGCGCGGCGACTACAACATCGCCGAAGTGCATCTCGCCGATGCGATCCAGACGCTCGTAGAGCGTTCCCGTGCCACCCTGTCGGACGATCGGGCGCCGAAGAACCCATACTGAGCAGACCAGAGGGAGGAACAAGATGGCCAAGACAGCGACGAAGACTGCCGGGAAATCCGCGGCCAAAGCTGCCGCCAAGCCGGCGGCGAAAGCTGCGGCAAAGCCAAAAGCCAAGGCGGCCGCCAAGCCTGCCGTGAAGGCGACGGCAAATGCCGCGCCAAGGGCCAAGGCCAAGCCGGCCAAGAAGCCGACGCTGAAGCTCAGCATGCTGAAGCCCAGCGTCAACAACATGACCGTGCGGGTGTTTGCGCGCGCGGCGGGTTTCGACCACGCCGAGACCGATGCCTGGGGCCACACCCGTTCGCCGGAGTTCATGGCGCGAAATCCCGCCCATTTGACGCCGATGATCGAGGACAAGGGCCTGCCCAGAGGCGTGCTGTGGGAAAGCTGCGCCATCATGCAATATCTCGCCAACAAGCACGGGCTGGAGAAATTCTATCCGAAGGCACCGGCCAAGCGGGCGATGGTCGACAGTGCGATGTTCTACCTGATCGGCACGCTCTACCCCTATGTGGCGCGCGCCACCTATCCGGCGCTCGGCTTCCCGCACTATGCCGGCGAGGTCGGCCACAGCGACGCCCATCCCGACAAGAAGTCCGAAGCCCAGAAGGCGGCGATGGCGGCGATCGCCGAGCCGCTGGAGGTCTTCCACTCGTTCTTCAGGGACGGCAAGCCGTTCATCGGCGGCAAGCATCCGTCGATCGCCGATATCCGGCTGGCGGCGACGCTCGAATTTCTGGCCGTCATCGACTATGCCTTGCCCACATGGGCGAAGGACTATGTGGCGGCGATCGAGAAGAAGCTCGGCAAGGCCTATAGCGAGCCGGCCGGCGACGTGCGCGGTTATATCGCCCATGTGAAGTCCCAGGCCAAGGCCTGAGCTTAAGGGTTCGTTAACCAAAGCCCTGTCTACTGCAGGCAATTCGCTTTCGGCCCGCGACCACGGATGTACTGGCGCAGAACGTCGCAGCGATAGGAAAGGTCGGCGCAATGCCGGCCTTTTGCTTTTCGCACGCTTTGTTCGACGCAATTCCCAAGGGAAAAGCGTTATGCGCTTTTCCGGGAAAACCGTTTCACACTTAACCCGGCATTGCTTTATCGCCGGGCGCGATCGAGCAGCGATCAGACCGCGCAAGCCCAGTCAGGTGTCGCTTTTTCGGCGTCAAGTTTGCCGAGAGATATTGCCATTGCCGACGTTGGCCCTACCATCCATTGAGCGTCCCAGATGGACCGTGGTCAGGCGTGAGGGCTGGCGATGAAAAGCGTTGCGAGACGGATTGCGGTTGCGGGCGTGATGCTGGCGGGCGCTGTTCATGCGTCAAGTGCGGCTGAACTCAACACGATGGACGATGTCGGGGCCGCGATCCAGGCTTGCTGGACACCGCCGGCGGGAGCGGGAACCGCCAGCGTCACCTTGAGCTTCAGCTTCAAGCGGGACGGCACGCTGATCGGCCCACCGAGGCCGACAGCCATCAAGGTGGAAGGCGATGCCAAGGCGAAGAAGTCCTTTGTCGACGCCGCAACGACCGCCTTGCAGAATTGTCTGCCCCTGACCTTCTCAGCGAAACTGGCGCAAGGCATCGCCGGCAACGTGTTCACGTTGCAATTCGCCTCTCCCAAGTAGGCACCCGCCGCCGGCTCAATGGTGACTGCGCCTTGCCGCGGCATGCCGGGCAAGATCGGGCGTTTCGAAGACGTAGTCGTTCCAGGCCGATTCTGGAACCTGACCGGCCAGATAGCATTCCAGCAACAGGCTTTGTTCGGGATTGAGAGGCCTTGGCGCGCGCTGATCCAGCCCCAGCGAGTGAAACAGGTTTCTTGTCAGGTCCGAGACGGTGAAGTGGATCGACATCTGCGTTCTCCCTTTGGTCCTTCAACGCGGAAGACCGGGCAAAGGTTTCGAACGCCTGGCGATAATGGCGGTCCGTTTCGTTGCAGGTCCGCGGCGAGGGTCGGGCTTGCGCTTTCCTTCGAGGTTCGTCTCAATCTTGAAATAAAAATGTAATATCGAATTTACACGAGATGACATAATACAATAGACAAAAGCTTATTCGAGCTGAAGTTCTTGAGATAATTAGAGTTTACTCATATAGCTGAAGCTTGTGTAAGTTATGGACTGTAATTCCGGGTTCTCCGCAAAAAGGACCGAGTTGTCCGATGATCCGTTTCTGGCCTTCCATGATGGTCGCATTGATTTCGCTGGCGGCGGTTTTGTTCGGGACGCTTTCGTCCTACGCGGACAGCTGCGGCGCGATCAGAAGCCAGTTGCTTTCGGGTGGCCGCAGCAACGGGGCGAACCCGGAGCTTGCTCAACTGCGCCGGCAACTTGCAGCCATCCAGACTATCGAGAGACAGCGCCAGTGCACGGCGAAAAGTTCGCTTGGTGGTCTCTTCAACGCTTGCGCCGATCTCGCCAGGAGCCGCTCGGATGTGCAGCGCCGGATCGCTGCCGCCGGGAATTCAGGCCGCGACACGGCGGGTCTGCAAGCGCGCCTCGTGGCGCTTGGCTGCGCGCCTTCGGCAAAGCAACGGTCTGCGCGCGCCGCGCCCGGCACCCAATCGGCGAGCACCACGTTCGGCGGCAATGCGATGCTGTTTTGCGTGCGTCTGTCGGACGGGTATTTCTTCCCGGCGCCAAAGTCGCAATTCGCCGCCAGCGGTGATCTGAAGGAGACGGCCGATCAATGCCGTTACATCTGCGATGACCCCAGCGTCGACCTCTACACGTTGAGCGATGCCAGCCTCGAAACCGACCAGATGGTCGCGCTCGACACGCGCAAGCCTTATACCGAACTGCCGGCGGCCTTCAGATATCGCGATGATGCGAATTTCAAGGCATGCGACGTCAAGCGATACTACCAGCGGGTCACCGAACTGCGAGCCAGGACTGTGACGCCCGCCAACATGCGCAATGCCATTATTCCGCTGCCGACGGCGAAGCCGGATCTCGGCACGGTTGCGGCCGTCCCTGGAATCGATGCCGAAGCGCCAGGTGCCGCCCAGCACCTTTCGATCGAGGCCGGCAAGCGGTCGGTGCGCGTGGTCGGCCCGGCGTTTTTCCCGGCCGAATGATCGCCGGCTTCCCCAATTGGCGATCACCGGCTGCGGCGTGCCTGCTGCGATGCGGTTGCCTGATCCGGCTGGAACAGAGAGGCGCTCACGGCGTTGTGATCGACATCAGCCGGGAGAAACGCCGTGGCTACGTTCCGGGAAATGCGGGTGCTGGAGATCGTCGAAGATGACTCGCTGACCACCGAACAGAAAATCGCCGAACTGCGCGAGATCGAATCCGAGGCGCGTGGGCTGCAGCGGGCTGCCTCGGAGGGTCCGATGGACGACGATGACGGCTGGCAGGAAGATCTGCGTCAGGTTCGTCTTGCACTCGACAAGCTCGGTGCGAAGGAGCCGAAAAAGGGCGCTGCTTCACTGTGAGGCCAGGTCACCGAAGCTATCCGCGGATCGCGTCTTGATCGCATCCCATCCGAAAACCGGGTCCCGCTTTTAGGGACCCGCTCCGATCTAATCGCAGACCATGCGAGCTCTCTTGCCAGGCTCGCTGACGTTCCTGCAGGTCAGCGGTTTCGCTGGCGCCGATAGGGAAGCGGACGCAGGCAACCTCGTCTGGTGCCGTCTCGGTGCGGCATGGCTGACCTTGCGCTCGGAAAAACGCCGGTCCGGCTGCGGCGCCACAGGAAAAGCGCCGTTCTCGACCTCGGATTGCCCATAGTCGACATTCGGTGGCGGCCGATCCCAGAATCGCCGGACATCAAGCGGTCTCGGGATGACGACCGTGCCGTCATAACTGCGCGAGCAACCGCCGCCGAAAAGCAGCGCCAGCCCCATGAAAAAAGGCACAATCCGTCCAAGCATCAGCAATACCCCTGCCGTTGCTTATATAGCGGGTTCGACCCCGCCGACAACCGGGCGGAATGAAGCAGACCGCGCCGCGCAATCCTGTCCAACCGACCGTTAAGGTTAGCGGATCCTTAATGCTTCTCGGGCAGATTCCGCCGACGAACCGCGGAGGAGGGTTCGGCCTTGGTTTTCGGGGTGGGGACGGCATGGCGGAAGCGGACGAAACAATCGGCGCGCGCGGCAAGCGCGGGCCTCGCAGATCCACGGTGCATGGCGACGATGCCTCATCGTCCGCCTCTTGCATGGATTCGAACGATGCGCTTCGCCGACTCGTCGAAGCCGGTTCGGACTGGGTCTGGGAAACGGACGCCGAACTGCGCTTCTCCTGGCTTTCGCAAAATTACCAGGCCGCCACCGGCATCGATCCGGCAAACGTGCTTGGCCGGTTCCGCTTCGACTTCCTCAACCAGGTCCTGAACGGCGATCGCAGTGGCGCGGCGCATCTGGAGGATCTGCAGGCGCACCGGCCTTTTCGCGACTTCGTCTACGAGCTCAAGGCTGGCAGCGCCGACTGTCGCTGGGTTTTGACGTCAGGCTTTCCAAAGTTCGACGACGAAGGAAGATTTGCCGGCTATCGCGGCATCGGCCGCAACGTCACGGCTCTGGCCGGCGCCTTCAAAAATCTGGGGCGGGAACCATCGGGTGACGGCGAGCCCGACCAGCATCTGGCCGACCTCGAGCGGACGATGGACGCCATGCATATGGGCGTCGTGCTTCTCGATGCCAGGCTCGACACGCTGATCGTCAACAAGGCCTATCGCGACCTCTCGAGGATTCCGGACGGCGCTGTTGCCGTCGGCGCTCCGTTCAGCCTGTTGATGGAGCTCAACCGCCGCAGCGGCATCTATGGCGACATCGACGAACAGCAATGGCAGCGCTACCTCGCTACTCGCCTCGACGAGATTCGCGCCGGATCCGTCGCGCCGCGCGAATTTGTCCATGCCAACGGCAGGACGATGATGTTTTCGGTGACGGCGTTGTCCGGGGGCAAGCGGCTGCTGACCTACTATGAGGTCACCGAGATCAAGCAGCGCGATGCGGAGATCAAAAGCGCCAATGCCAGGAATGCCGAGACCTTCGCCAGTCTCCGCACAATGGTCGACCAGATGCCGATCGGTGTCCTCGTGCTCGACGCCGATATGCGCGCCGAGATCATCAACCGTGCTTTCTATGATTTCTGGCAGATCGACGCGCGGCGCGCCGAGATCGGCTGCAGCTTTCGCGATCTGATGGACGCCAGCCGCGACATCGATCCGTTTGGCTCCGACGACGCGTCATGGCAGCGGCATATCGCCGAGCGCGAGGCGGAAATCAGGGCCGGTATCGCCGGATCGCGGCAGTTCCCACGCAATGACGGCCGCACGCTGATATCGTCGATGGCGCCGCTGGCCGGCGGGAAGCGGCTGATCTCCTATGTCGACGTCACCGACACGAAGGACCGGGAGGCCGAACTTGCCGACGCGCTGGAGAAAGCGCGGCTGGCGGAAGCGGTGATCAACGCCGTCAAGGATCCGATCTTCGTCAAGGACGACCATCTGCGTTTCGTCTTCGTCAACGAGGCGTTCGCCGCTCTGTTTGGCCAGACGCCGCAAGCCATGCTCGGCAAGCCCGGCGGCGATTTCCTCCCAACGAACGCTGTCGCGCTTTTCGAGCAGAGCGAACGTGACGTCCTTGCCACCGGGCGGCCGTACGAAGTGGAAGAGAATTTCGAGGTCGACGGCGCCAGCCGCTCGCGCATCGTCCGGAAGAGCCGCGTCGGCATGGCCAGCGGCCGCAACTACGTTGCCGGCTTCCTGTTCGACATTTCCGACATGAAGCGCCGCGAGACGGAGGCGCAGGACGCACGCAAGCATCTCGCCAGCGTGCTGGAATCCTTGCCGGCCGCCGTGATCATCTACGATCGCGACGACAGGTTCGTTTTCGCCAACCGCAAGATCCAGGATACGCTGCCGGCCTTGAAGCCGGCGTGGCAGCCCGGCTGTACATTCCGCGAAGCACTCGTGCTGGGTCATGCGAACGGCTATTTCCGCAGCAGCGGCGATCCGCAAATCGACCAGCTCTACGACAGCGATCATGACCGCTGGCTGGACGCGATCCTCGCCCGCTACCGCTTGCCCAGTTCCTCCTACGAGCGTCACAATCCCGATGGCCGCTGGTATCAGGTCTACGACATGCGGACCGACGACGGCACCTTCATCGGCGTTCGCGTCGACATCTCCGAGATCAAGAGCCGCGAGGCGGCATTGCGCGATTCCATGCGCCAGATCGACCTGTTCCGGCATGTGATGGACGAGTTGCCGGTGGCCGCCTTCATCAAGGCGCAGGACCTGAGCATCGAATTCGTCAACAAGGCTTGGTGCGCGATCACCGGCTTGGCAAAGGAGGATGTCATCGGCCGCACCGACCGGCAGTTGTTCGGCGCGCAGGACGCGGATGGCTACAGCCATGACGACACGCAAGTCGCCGTGACGGGCGTCGTCAAGGAGGTCGAGGAACCCGTCACCCATCGCGACGGCACGGTTCGGCAGTTGATGACCCGCAAGAGCCGCCTGGTGGCGCTGGACGGGTCGGTGCATCTGGTCGGTTCGAGCACCGACATCACCGACGTCAAGGCACGCGAGCGTGCGCTGGAAGAAAGCATGCGCGAGAACGAGGTGTTCCGCAGCCTGATCGACAATGTACCGGTATCGATCTACGCCAAGCGCTCCGATCTCCGGCAGTTCTATGTCAACAAGGGTTGGTGCGATCTGACGGGCTTCAGCAAGGAAGAGGCCATCGGCAAGACCGACATCGAGATTTTCGGGCCGGATGGCGAGGCCTTTGTCAATGGCGACCTCGCCGTGCTGCGCACCGGCGAAACTCAGGAGGTCGAAGAGACGGTGACGCTGGCCGACGGCAGCGTCAGGCATCAATTCGCCCGCAAGGGCGCGATGATCGCCTCCGACGGTTCGCTCTACCTGATCGGCTCGACCACCGACATCACCGAGCTGAAGATGCGGGAGGCCGAACTGCGCGAGGCGCGTCAGCGCGCCGTGCTCGCCGACCGCGCCAAGTCGGAATTCCTCGCCAATATGAGCCATGAGATACGTACGCCGATGAACGGCGTGCTCGGCATGGCCGAACTGCTGGCCAAATCGGACCTCGACCCGAAGCAGAAGACGTTTACCGACATCATCGTGAAGTCGGGCAATGCGCTGCTCACCATCATCAACGACATACTGGACTTCTCCAAGATCGATGCCGGTCAGCTGGTGCTCGATCCGGCGCCCTTCAATCTGGCCGAGGCGATCGAGGACGTGGCGACGCTGGTGTCGACGCGCGCCAAGGAGAAGGACCTCGAGCTGATCGTACGTGTCGAGCCTCGGCTCGAGAGCCTATTCATCGGCGATGTCGGCCGCATCAGGCAGATCGTCACCAACCTGCTCGGCAATGCGGTGAAATTCACTGATGAGGGCCATGTGCTGGTCGACGTCACCGGCGAGAGGGTTCCAGCCGGAACGAAGCTCACCATTTCGGTCACCGATACGGGCATCGGTATCCCCGAGGAAAAACTGAAACTGGTGTTCGAGAAATTCAGCCAGGTCGACACTTCATCGACGCGGCGGCACGAGGGGACCGGCCTCGGCCTCGCCATCACCTCGCGGCTCGTCGAGCTGATGGGCGGCGACATCGGGGTCGAAAGCGCCGAAGGCAAGGGTTCGACGTTCTGGTTCTCGGTGACGCTGCCGAGGGCCGGACAGCAGAACGGACAACGCATCATGCCGATCGACGTGACCGGCGCGCGCGTGCTGATCGTCGACGACAATGCCGTCAACAGGGCGATCCTGACCGAGCAGATGACATCATGGACGTTCGATTCCTGCGCGGCCGAAAGCGGCGCCGAAGGCCTCAAGGTGCTGATCGCCGCAGCCGCCTATGGCGTGCCGGTCGATTGCGTCGTGCTCGACTACCAGATGCCTGAAATGAGCGGCGCCGAAATGGCGCGGATCGTGCGCAACACCGCTGGCCTTGCCGGAACGCCGATCATCATGCTGACCTCGGTCGACCAGTCGCTCGCCAACACCAGCTATCGCGATCTCGGCATCGATGCCCAGTTGATCAAGCCGGCGCGCTCTTCGGTGCTGCTGGAAACGCTGGTCGCCACCATCCAGCGGCATCGCCACAACACTGGCGGCAGCGACGCGCAGCCGCTCGCGGCCGACGTCGCTGCGAGCAATGTGACGCGGCCGCAGCCCTCGGCACCGTCCGAACAGCGGGCGCTGCTGCAGCCGCCTTCGATTCGCCCGCGGCCACCGGTGGCGGCTGGTGGCGACAGGCTGGACATACTGGTGGCCGAGGACAATGAGGTGAACCAGATGGTGTTCACCCAGATCCTCGGCGAGACCGGTTATGGTTTCGAGATCGTCGGCAATGGCCGCAAGGCGCTCGACGCCTTCGGCCGGCTCAACCCGTGCATGATCCTGATGGATGTCTCCATGCCGGAGATGAACGGTCTCGAAGCGACCGCCGCCATTCGCCGGCTGGAGGAAGAAACCGGCACGCATGTGCCGATCGTCGGCGTCACCGCGCATGCGCTGAAGGGCGACCGCGAGCGCTGCCTGGAGGCAGGCATGGACGACTATCTGCCCAAGCCGATCAGTCCCCGGGCGCTGCTCGAGAAGGTCGAGCGCTGGGTCGGCGCCAGCCGGCAGGCTCAGCGCAACGCCGGGTAGGGCCGGTCCTGCCTGTCCGAGTGCCGGAAATACGGCGAAGATTCGCGCCCTGCCAGCGGCCAAGACTATGGTGCGATCGCACCATATCAAAGGTTGTATCCAGTCGAGACAATGGCGGCGTTCGATTCCTCCCTTTCCAGTTACGGGCGGGAGCAGCGACCGCCGGCATGAGACAGCGTCAACCTACCCCAACGGACCTGTTTTCGGCGATGGCCCGGCCATGACACCGTCTGGCTGAGAGCAACGCGCTCCCGTCCGGCTTTTTTTCGTAAAGGCCGGCTAACCCCAAATCGCCGGCCAATCTCGGCCCCAAGCGGAGCAAGTCTCTGATTCCGGGGACAAAGCCGGGCTGCGTGGTCAGTGCCGGCCAGGCGGCGTTTTGCTCATCGCGATGACGCGTTACCGGGGTGACATCAAACTGTCATGCGACTGTTATAATCGAAGGCTATTGGCCTCAGCGGGCGCCGACTGACGAGCGCCGAGAGACCATCTTCCGAACAGGAGCAGGCCACATGAAGAAATTCCTCTATACGGCGTCGGCCGCTGCGCTTGCGCTCGCCGCGTCGTCCGGCTTCGCCGCCGCGCGCGACCAGATCCAGGTCGCCGGATCATCGACCGTGTTACCTTATGCCAAGATCGTTGCCGAGCAGTTCGGCGAAACGTTCACCAACTTCAAGACCCCGGTCGTCGAATCCGGCGGCAGCGGCGCCGGCATCAAGGAATTCTGCAAGGGCGTCGGCGAAGACACGATCGACATCGCCAACTCGTCGCGTCCGATCAAGGCGGACGAACTCAAGTCCTGCGCCGCCGCCGGCGTGAAGGAAGTCCAGGAAGTCCGGATCGGCTATGACGGCATCGTCTTCGCCACCGACATCAAGGGCCCGGACTGGGCGCTGGTTCCCGCCGACATCTACAAGGCGCTCGCGGCCAAGCTGGTCGTCGACGGCAAGCTCGTCGACAATCCGAACACCAAGTGGAGCCAGGTCAATCCGAAGCTGCCCGACTGGGACATCGCCGCCTACATTCCGGGCGAAAAGCACGGCACGCGCGAAGTGTTCGAGACCAAGCTCCTCGATGCCGGCTGTGACAAGGCTGCTCTCAAGGCCGCCGGCATTGCCGACGACAAGGAAATCGGCAAAACCTGCATTGCCATCCGCAAGGACGGCAAGGCCGTCGACATCGATGGCGACTATACCGAGACGCTCGCCCGCATCGACTCCAACAAGACCGGCGTCGGCGTGTTCGGCCTCGCCTTCTATGAGAACAATGCCGACAAGCTGAAGGTCGCCACCGTGGAAGGTATCGTGCCTTCGACCGAGACGATTGCCAGCGGCAAGTATCCCGTCTCGCGCCCGCTGTTCTTCTACGTCAAGAAGGCGCATCTGGGCGTCGTTCCCGGCCTCAAGGAATATGTCGAGTTCTTCCTCGACGACCAGATGGTTGGCCCGGAAAGCCCGCTCGCCGAATACGGCCTCGTTGCTGCTCCGGATGCCGAGCGTCAGGCCCAGCGTGACGCTTTCGCCGCCGGAAAGTCGATGTAATCAAGCTGCCGAACCGGGGTGCGGGTCAAATCCGCGCCCCGGTTTCACCGCAGGCCGCAATGGCGGCTGCGTCAGAATTTCCCTTGGGGTGGGTCCATGTCGTCCTTGCTCGTACTGGCCATCGTCGTTGCCGTCGGCCTGGTTGCCTTTTTCATCGGCCGGCAGCGTGCCGCGGCCCAGGACAATGGCAAGGTCAAGCCGCATTCGCGTGCCCACTATCACGGCTGGTGGGCCTTCCTGCTCGCCGTCCTGCCTGCTCTTTTGCTGCTTGCCGTCTGGGCCGTCGGTTCTTCGGTCTATCTTGACCGGCACATCCACGCTGCCTTGCCCGAGCGTACCGTCGACAGCAAGGTTGCCAGCGAGGCACTGGATGTCAGCCTGGTAAAGAGCCTCGCCAGGGGCCTGCGCAAACTCGATGCTGGCACACTGGCCGCAATGCCTGCCAGCTTTGCCGAGTTGCAGCCGCTGCTCGCCGCCAAGGGCGTGGCACTGGCGAGCGACACACAGGATTACATGATCCCGATCGCCGTCGAGGCGAACAAGGTCCAGGACCGGCTCGGCCTGTTCGGTGCCATTGTCATTCTCGCTTCCTCGATCGCCGGTGCCTTCTATGCGCTCAGGCAGATCGAGCCGCGCGCCAGGGCGCGCAACAATGTCGAGCGGTTGATGCTGTGGGGGCTGCTTGCCGCCTCCACCATCGCCATCCTGACCACCGTCGGCATCGTGCTTTCGATGCTGTTCCAGACGATCACCTTCTTCGAGAGCGTCTCGCCGATGAGTTTCTTCTTCGGCACGGTCTGGGATCCGCGTTTTGCCGCTGCCGGTTCGGGCGGCAGCCAGGGCCAGTTCGGCCTGATCCCGCTTCTTGCCGGCACGCTCTATATCGCCGCCGTCGCGCTGCTGGTGGCGGTGCCGGTCGGGCTGATGTCGGCTGTCTACATGGCCGAATACGCAACGCCCAGGGTGCGCTCGGTGGTCAAGCCGGCGCTTGAACTGCTGGCCGGCATACCGACCATCGTCTACGGCATCTTCGCCGTCGTCACGCTTGGGCCGTTCCTGCGCGACCTGTCCGCGGCGCTGACCGGCGGCTCGCCGTTCATCCAGGGCCAGAGCATCTTCACCGCCGGCCTGGTCATGGGCGTCATGCTGATCCCGGTCGTCTCCTCTCTCTCAGACGACATCATAACCGCGGTGCCGCGCGCCATGCGTGACGGGTCGCTCGGCCTCGGCGCGACCCGCTCGGAGACGATCAAGCGGGTGATCCTGCCGGCTGCACTGCCCGGCATCGTCGGCGCCATCCTGCTGACTGCCTCGCGCGCCATCGGCGAAACGATGATTGTCGTGCTGGCGGCGGGCGTCGCCGCCAACCTCACCATCAACCCGTTCGAGGCGATGACGACCATCACCGTCAAGATCGTCAACCAGCTCACCGGCGACCTCGAGTTCAATTCGCCGCAGACGCTGGTCGCCTTCGCGCTCGGCCTGACGCTGTTCACGCTGACGCTGGTGATGAACATCGTCGCGCTCTACATCGTGCGCAAATATCGGGAGCAGTACGAATGACCGACATTCCCATGGATACGATGGTCAGGCCGGCGGCCCATCCGCGCCGCGACATCGGCCTGAAGGCCCGTTACGCCGCCGAACGACGTTTCCGCATCTATGGCGTCGTGGCGATTTCCGTAGGCCTGGCGTTCCTGGCAATCATGCTGATCACCATCGTCTCGAAAGGCTACACCGCCTTCTGGCAGACGACGGTGTCACTGCCGATCACGTTCGACGAGAAGGTGATCGATCCTTCCGGCAAGCGCGCAACCGATCCGAGCGTTCTGATCAAGGCGAATTATCCCAAGCTCGCCGAAAACGCGCTGGTGGCCAAGCTCGGCATCTCTCCTGATGACAAGCCGATGATCCAGAAGCTCAAGGGCTTCCTTTCGGAAGGCGCCCGCGTCCAGTTGCGCGACATCGTTGCCGCCGATCCCTCGGTGATCGGCACGACACGCGACGTCAACATCCTCGCCGCCGCCAATCTCGACTCCGCTTTCAAGGGCCAGATCGACCTCAGTGTCGAGGAAGCGCGACGCAAGGTCTCGGACCAGCAGATCACCTGGATGAACAAGCTCAAGGCCGAGGGCGCGATGGCCGAGCACTTCAACAGCGGCCTGTTCACCTACGGCGCCTCCAGCCGCCCGGAAACCTCGGGCATGGGCGTGGCGATCATCGGCTCGTTTTATATGATGGTGATCGTGCTGCTGCTCGCGCTGCCGATAGGCGTCGCCGCCTCCATCTATCTGGAGGAATTCGCCAAGAAGAACCGTTTCACCGATCTTATCGAGGTCAACATCAACAATCTGGCCGCAGTGCCGTCAATCGTCTTCGGCTTGCTCGGCCTCGCGGTGTTTATCAATTTCCTGGGCATGCCGCGCTCCGCCGCTTTCGTTGGCGGCCTGGTGCTGACGCTGATGACGC
>NZ_RZQA01000159.1:0-9308 GCF_004022915.1 Mesorhizobium sp. M7A.F.Ca.US.006.04.2.1 | reverse complement strand
GCGCCGGCGGCCAGCGAGCCTGTCACGGCTCAGCCGGCTGTCGCTGCCCCGCCGCCTGTTGCCCAGCCTGCCGAGGAACCGGCCGACCTTGTCGGCGACCTCGACTGGGATCTTGACGAAACCACGCCTGAGCAGAATCGACATGTTGGCACGGCCCAAGCGGCCGACGCGGATATTGACGATCTTATGCTTGATGAACTCCAGGATCCGAACTCGGACACCATTGGCGATGTCGATTTCGACGATGATGCGTTGGACGCGGCATTGGCCCAGGGCCTTGATCCGCGTGACGAAGCCGCTCCCCGGGACAATTCGGCGGATTCTTTCGATTGGCTTGCGGAGCGTTCCCAACCGACAGAGCCGACGCGTTCGTGGAGCCGCGTGACGCCGGTTCCGCAGCAGCCGTCATTCAGCACGCAGCCTACGTTTAGCGCTCAGCCGGCCGCTTCGGTGGCATCATCCATGGCCGCAGCGCCGGCAGTCGCCGCCACGACGTCCTATGGTTCGTCCGAGCCGGTCGAAACCTTGGCTCCCGCTGCACCAGTATCGGCGCCGCAATCGCGCCAGCCGGCGCGTTACGAAGACATGCCCGATGTCGAGACGGTCGATGTGCCCGAGCGTGTCGTGGCGCTGGCGGACGATCTCGATATCCCCGAACTGCACTTCGAGGAAGACCAGCCGGCGTCGCCTGGCTATGACGATCTCGATGCCGAGTTCTCCAGCCTTCTCTCCGAGATGAACGCGGTGGAGGTCGCTGCCGCTCCCACAGGCAACGCGGCCGGCGCATCTTACGATGATGGCTCCTATGCCGCGGGCTTCAAGCCGGGCTATGACAGCCTCAAGCCGGGCTATGACGGGGTCAAGCCGGGCTATGAGGGGATCAAGTCGGGCTATGAGCCGGAAGCGCGAACCTATGCGGCGCGGCCGATGGAAATGTCTGCCCGCGCGGCGCCGCCTACGGGTTATGCCGACGCCTCGGGCTACGACCTCGACAACCTGCCGGGGAGCCAGCCGGCTTCCCAAGCCGATGATTTCACCGTCGATGAACTCGACTACGATCCCGAACTCGACGAGGAGATGGCTGTTCCGGGTCTCGGCGAGCGTGAGGCCGCAAGGCCGTCGCGCGGACGCGGCCTGTTCATCGCCGCGATTGTCGGCGCGGTCGCGGTCGCGGGCGGTCTCGGTGCCTTTGCGCTGTCCTTTGGCGGCAAGGGCGGCAGCGAAGCGCCCGTCATCGTCAAGGCCGACAACGCGCCGATCAAGGTCAAGCCGGAGAATCCGGGCGGCGCCGTGGTGCCCAACCAGGACAACAAGGTCTACGACGCGGTCAGGGGCGCCAAGCCCGCCGAGCCGGTCCAGGAAAAGCTGGTCACCAACACCGAAGAGCCGGTGGACGTGCAGGCGAAGGACCCGGCCCGCGCCATCGATCTTTCGCCGGACCAGAATGCAGCCGGCGCTGGAACCGATGTCGGCAACGCCGCGCCGATGGGCCGGCGCCGCTTTGGCCGACAATACGGCGCCAACTCCCAAGTCCGAGGACCGCATCGCGCAGGTGCTGCAGGATGCAGACAAGGGCACAAATGCCGATGTCGTCGCCATTGCACCGCGCAAGGTGAGGACCATGGTGGTCAAGTCGGACGGTTCGCTGGTGCCGCGTGAAGATCCGGCGGCGCCCGCCGCTCCGCAAGTGGCCGCTACCGAGCCGGTCGATCCGGCGCCGCAGCATGTCGCCCCGGCGGCGCAAGCCGATGCCGACCAGACCGGTACCGTGGCGCCTGCCGCCGCCCAGGCGGACGACGAGCCGGCCCTCAAGCCGGTGGCCAAGCCGAAGGCCGAGGCCAAGGCCCAATCGGCCAACACGCCGGCAAAGGTTCCGCTCGCGCCGCAGCGTCCGTCCGACCAGCCGGTCGATGTCGTCGGCGAGGTCAAGCCCGATCAGGTTGCGTCCATCGATCCGGCATCGACCGCGGCCGGCGGTGGCTCGTGGTCGATGCAGATCGCCTCGCAGCCGACCGTCGAAAGCGCCCAGTCCAGCTATCAGGATCTGCAGCGCCGCTATGGCAGCGTGCTTGCCGGGCGTACCGCCAACATCGTCAAGGCCGAGATCGCCGGCAAAGGCACGTTCTACCGCGTGCGCGTTCCGGCCCAGTCACGCAATGACGCGATCAATTTGTGCACCAGCTACAAGGCCGCCGGCGGCAACTGCTTCGTCTCGCGCTAAAGCCGGAGCCAACCGATTGAAAGCCGGCGCGGTCACCGCGCCGGCTTTTTTCATGGGGAAAGCATATCCGGCGTTGCCGTGGATGAATCCCTGGCGATTCCCTTTGATCGCACAAAGCCCTAAACTGCCGACATGACCGAATCAAAATCCATGATCCTCGGCTGCGCCGGGAAATCGCTCACCCGCGAAGAAATCAATTTCTATCGCAATGAATGCCCGTGGGCCTTCATCCTGTTTGCGCGCAACATCGGCGAGACCGAACAGATCCGCGATCTGGTCGCCGAGATGCGAGACTGCATAGGGCGTCCGGACGCGCTGGTGTTCATCGATCAGGAAGGCGGCCGTGTGCAGCGCTTGCGGCCGCCGCTGGCGCCGAATTATCCCGCCGGCGGCGCGCTGGGCGCGCTGTGGCGCGACGATCATGATGCCGGCGCCCGCGCGGCCTGGCTGATGGCGCGGCTGCATGCTTTCGATCTGTTACGCTACGGCATCACAGCCGATTGCCTGCCGGTGCTCGACGTGCCGATCGAAGGCGCCAGCGATGTCATCGGCGCGCGTGCCTACGGCAAGGACCCGCGACCCGTGATCGAGCTCGGCCGCGCAGCCGCGGAAGGGCTGATATCGGGCGGCGTGCTGCCGGTCATGAAGCATATTCCGGGCCATGGACGTGCCTTTGCCGACACGCATTTTGAACTGCCAGTGGTCAATGCCTCGCTCAGTGATCTGCAGCGGCATGATTTCGCCCCGTTCAAGGAGCTTAGCCATCTGCCGATGGCGATGACTGCGCATGTCGTCTACAGCGCGATCGACCCTAACAATCCGGCGACCACCTCCGGCAAGGTCATCGACGAGATCATCCGGCGCGAAATCGGCTTCGACGGACTGCTGATGAGCGACGACACATCGATGAAGGCACTTTCTGGGGATTTCCCGACAAAGGCGGCCTCGATCCTTGCGGCGGGCTGCGATCTGGTCCTTCACTGCAACGGCGTTTTCGAGGAGATGGCCGGCATCGCATCGCGCACCACTGGGCTTGAGGGCACGTCGCTGGAGCGCGCCAAGCGGGCGCTGACCTATATAAAGGACCGTGACACGGTCGAAGAAACCGAAATACGCGCCGAATTCGCCACCTACTTCGATGCGGTGGCATAGCAAGGGAAAGTGACAGGCAGTGGCGGAGACATTGGAAAGCAAGGCCGCGAAGGCCGCACCGATGGACCGTCTGTGGGCCGAAAATGACGATTCACGCGTCACCGGCGACCCGTCGCTGGTCGTCGACGTGGCCGGCTTCGAAGGTCCGCTCGATCTTCTGCTGCATCTTGCCCGCACCCAGAAAGTCGATCTGGCGCGCATTTCGATCCTGGCGCTGGTCGAGCAATATCTGACCTTTGTCGAGACGGCGAGGGCGCTCAGGCTGGAGCTTGCCGCCGACTATCTGGTGATGGCGGCATGGCTGGCCTTCCTCAAGTCCAAGCTCCTGATCCCCAAGCAGCCAGGCGACGAGGGCGAAAGCGGCGAGGAACTGGCGGCGGTGCTGCAGTTCCGACTGAAGCGGCTGGAAGCCATGCGCGACGCCTCGGCGCGTCTGGTCAACCGCAACCGGCTCGGCCGCGACGTGTTCGCGCGCGGCATGCCGGAAATGGTCATCATCGAAAAGCGCAACGCCTATTCTGCCTCGCTCTACGATCTCTTGACCGCCTATGCCCAGCAGCGCCAGAAGCAGGCGATCAACAATGTGACCATCGCCAGGCGCGGTGTCTGGTCGCTCAAGGACGCGCGCGACATCCTGACCCGCCTTGTGGGAGCCGTGAGCGACTGGACGACGATGGAGAGTTTTCTGATCGCGTACATGACCAGTCCCGAGGAGCGGCGCACGGCGATCGCGAGCTCGTTCGCTGCCACGCTGGAACTGGTGCGCGAAGGCAAGATGGATGTGCGGCAGGATCAGACGTTCGCGCCGATCTACCTGCGCGGCCGAACGCAGACAATCAAGGCAGTCGAGGTGGCATCATGAGCGAACGCGCCAACGCTTCGGTTGTCCCGTTCAAAGTCGGCGATGAACCCGAAGAGGGCCCGCTTTCCCAGGATCCGGCCGAGCAGCAGCTACAAAACCCGGCCGAGCGACTGCATCTGGCCGAGGCTGTGCGCATGGCCGAGGCGATCGTGTTCGCCAGCGCCGAACCCGTCAGCGAAAAGCAGCTTGCGGCACGCCTGCCGGACGGCATCAACATCGCCCTGGCCATGGCCGAACTGCAGCAGATCTATGCGCGACGCGGCGTCAATCTGGTGCGTGTCGGCGATGCCTGGGCGTTCCGCACCGCCGGCGACCTGGCTTTCCTGATGAGCAGGGATACCGTCCAGCAAAGGAAGCTCTCCCGCGCGGCCCTCGAAGTGCTGGCGATCATCGCCTATCACCAGCCGGTGACGCGTGCCGAGATCGAGGACATCCGCGGCGTCGAAACCTCGAAAGGCACGCTCGACACGCTGCTGGAAACGGAATGGGTGCGCATGCGCGGTCGGCGAAAGACACCCGGACGCCCGGTCACCTACGGCACCACGGAGACCTTCCTCGACCATTTCGCGCTGGAAGAGATCCGCGATCTTCCCGGCATGGAGGAACTGAAGGGGGCCGGCCTGCTTTCGGGCCGCATGCCGTCGAATTTCTCCATTCCGCAGCCGCCGGCCGATCCCGATGCATTGACCGACGACGAGGATGCGCTGACCGATATCGATCTCGAGGAACTCGGCCTGCTGACGCCGCGCGTCACGGAAGATTGACTGGCGTTGGCGGCCGATCTGTCGAGGATGCGCGGATTCGTAGCGGGGCCGCCACGTCGAAAATGCGTGACATCCGCCACCCTTTCATAAACTCTGTCGCAGTTGTGTTTGAATCCCAACGCGAAAACGCATAGATCATCGCCAGGGAAAACATTCGAGAGAGATTTGCTATGGGTTCATTTTCGATTTGGCACTGGATGATCGTGCTGGTGATCGTGCTTTTGGTGTTCGGCCGCGGCAAGATTCCCGAGCTGATGGGCGACATGGCCAAGGGCATCAAGAGCTTCAAGAAGGGCATGGCCGACGACGACGTTGCCGAAGACAAGCGCACCGTCGAACATCGTGCCGACGAGACCGTTGCGGCCGCGAAGGAAAAGGCCAGCAAGAGCTGAGCCCAAAGGTTCTAGTCGGAACAGAGTGTCATGTTTGAAGTCGGCTGGACCGAAATGCTGGTCATCGCGATCGTCATGATCGTGGTCGTCGGGCCCAAGGATTTGCCCAATATGCTGCGCACCTTCGGCCGCACGACGGCGAAGCTGCGCGCCATGGCATCCGATTTCCAGAAACAGTTCAACGAGGCGCTGAAGGAAGCCGAGCTCGACGACGTCAAGAAGTCCGTCGACGAGCTCAGGGGCATGAGCCCGATGGCCGAGATCAGGAAGCAGCTCAATCCGTTCGAACAGGCCGCGGCCGACGTTCGCTCCGGCGTCGACGCGGCGATGAAGCCGAAGCCGGCAGCCGATCCGGCAACGCCAGCCGCTTCGACCCCGCAGGCGGCCGAGCCGCTGAAGAACGGTGCAACGACCATGCCCGGCGTCAACGGACCGGAAGCAGCGCCGGCAGCGCCGATTTTCCCGGCGATGACCGACGAATCGGTGGTGACGTCATCGGTGCCGACGACACCCGTCGTGGCGCCGAAGGCGTCCACGGCGAAGAAGGCAGCCAAGCCTGCACCGTCAAGGGCGACGCCGGCTATAAAGGCTTCGGCAAATGGCGCTAAAGCTCCTGCAAAAACGGTCACCGCTAAGGCCACGCCTGCGCCCAAGGTGCCAGCGAAGCCGGTGACGGCGGCAATGCCTGAAACGCCCAGGGCCAAGACGCCCGCTGCGGCCAAGGTGATCGCGTCCAAGACCGTAGCGACCAAGACGGGGGCGAAAATCGAACCGAAACCTGCTGCGGCCAAGAAGCCGGCGGCCAAGAAGACGGCTGGAGCCGCCAAGTGAGCGTTTCGGACACCGAAAAGGACGAGATCGAGAAATCGTCGGCGCCGCTGATGGAGCATCTGATCGAGCTGCGCCGGCGGCTGATCTGGTCGCTGGGCGGTTTCTTCGTTGCCTTCCTGGTCTGTTTCTTCTTCGCCAAGAAGCTGTTCAACCTTCTGGTCGTCCCGTTCAAATGGGCGACGCAGTGGGCAGGCCTCGATCCGCACAAGGTCGAGCTGATCTACACGGCGCCGCAGGAATTCTTCTTCACGCAGGTCAAGCTCGCCATGTTCGGCGGCATGGTGATCGCCTTTCCGCTGATCGCCACGCAGATCTACAAATTCATCGCGCCCGGCCTCTACAAGAACGAGCGCAACGCCTTCCTGCCGTTCCTGATCGCGTCGCCAATCCTGTTCCTGATGGGTGCGTCGCTGGTCTATTTCTTCTTCACGCCGATGGTGATGTGGTTCTTCCTCGCCATGCAGCAGGCCGGCACCGACGATCAGGTGCAGATTTCGCTGCTGCCAAAGGTGTCGGAATATCTCAGCCTGATCATGACGCTGATCTTCTCCTTCGGCCTGGTGTTCCAACTGCCGGTGGTGACCAGCCTGATGACACGCGTCGGCATGCTGTCGTCCAAGGGGCTGGCCGAGAAGCGCAAATGGGCGATCGTCATCGCCTTCGTCGTCGCGGCGGTGCTGACGCCGCCCGATCCGATGAGCCAGATCGGCCTCGCCATTCCGACCATCCTTCTGTACGAGGTCTCCATCTGGGCTGCCCGGCTGATCGAGCGCGATCAGGAAAAGCAGCGCGTGGCACGCGAGAAGCAGGACGCGGCGGAAGAGGTCGCCGAGAAGAAGCCGGCGGACGCGTCCTCCACCTGAACGGCGCCGCCGCGTCTGGCCAGCCTCGATAGGAATTTTTTCTTGACCTGGTGAGGGCAGCTATGCTATGATTCTCGGTATGGTGCCGACTTGCGCCAGCGACCCGCCGTAGAGGCGGGTTTTTCATTTCAGGCTCTCCTCCGCCCTCAGCCGAAAGCGCGTCAAAGCGTGATCGCATGCTTGCGTTCCCCATGCCCCATCTTGCATCGATCGAGGATGCGGTTTACGCCCTCTGGCTGAAACGCATCGCACTGAAAGCGATGCGTTTCACTTTTGTTTGAAGCATGTCGTTGTCCCAAACCGCTGCGCACTTTGGGCGACATGCTACCCCGGAGCGTTCAAACCATGCTTGACATCAAATGGATTCGCGACAACCCGAAGGCCCTTGTCGAGGCGCTGGTGAAGCGCTCGTGGTCGGCTGACGAGGCGCAGTCCACGGTCGGCGGGCTGATCGCCTCGGACGAGGCGCGGCGCGAACACGTTACCGAGCTACAGACCAAGCAGGAGCGCCGCAATGCCGCGTCGAAGGAGATCGGCAACGCCATGCGTTCGGGCGATGCCGCCCTGGCCGAGACGCTGAAAGCCGAAGTCGGCGAGATCAAGGTCTTCATCCAGAACGGCGAGGCGCGCGAACGCGAGCTCGACAAGGCGCTGAACGATGCGCTGGCGGTGCTGCCCAACGTACCGTTCGACGACGTGCCTGTCGGCAAGGACGAGCACGACAATGTCGTCAAGCACATCGTCGGCAAGGTACCGACGCGGCCGAACTGGGTGAAGGAGCACTTTGAGATCGGCGAAGCGCTCGGCATGATGGATTTCGAGCGCGCGGCAAAGCTGTCGGGCTCGCGCTTTACGGTGCTGAAAAGCGGACTGGCGCGGATGGAGCGCGCGCTCGGCCAGTTCATGCTGGACCTGCATACGACCGAACACGGCTACGAAGAAGTGATCCCGCCGTTGATGGTCAAGGATAATGTTTTGTTCGGCACCAACCAATTGCCGAAGTTCGAGGAAGATCTGTTCTTCACGCCGCACGGGGAGGGCAGGCTTGGCCTGATCCCCACCGCCGAAGTCCCGCTCACCAACCTGGTGCGGGAAGAGATCACCGCGCATGAAAAACTGCCGCTGCGCTACACCGCGCTGACGCCGTGCTTCCGTTCGGAAGCGGGTTCGGCCGGGCGCGACACGCGCGGCATGCTGCGCCAGCATCAGTTCTACAAGGTCGAGCTGGTGTCGATCACCGATCAGGAATCGTCACTTGCCGAGCATGAGCGGATGACGCAATGCGCCGAGGAAGTGCTGAAACGGCTCGGCCTGCCGTTCCGCACCATGACGCTGTGCACCGGCGACATGGGTTTTGGCGCACGCAAGACCTATGACATCGAGGTCTGGCTGCCCGGCCAGAACGCCTATCGCGAAATCTCGTCCTGCTCGGTGTGCGGCGATTTCCAGGCACGCCGCATGGACGCCCGCTACAAGGACAAGGACGGCAAGGGCAACCGCTTCGTCCACACGCTCAACGGCTCGGGCACAGCCGTCGGCCGCGCGCTCATCGCCGTCATCGAAAACTACCAGAACGAGGATGGCAGCGTAACCATTCCTGAAGTGCTGCGGCCTTACATGGGCGGTCTGGAAAAGATCGAAGCGAAATAATGCGTATCCTCCTGACCAATGACGACGGCATTCATGCCGAGGGCCTGGCGTCGCTCGAACGCGTCGCACGTACGCTGTCCGACGATGTCTGGGTGGTGGCGCCCGAGCAGGACCAGTCCGGCTATGCGCATTCGCTGTCGATCTCGGAGCCGCTGCGGCTGCGCAAGATTGGCGAGAAGCATTTTGCCGTGCGCGGCACGCCGACCGATTGCGTCATCATGGGCGTCAAGAAGATCCTGCCTGGCGCACCCGACCTGATCCTGTCCGGCATCAATTCGGGCGCCAACATCGCCGACGATGTCACCTATTCCGGCACCGTCGCCGGCGCCATGGAGGGCGCGCTGCTCGGCATTCGCTCGATCGCGCTCAGCCAGGGGTACAGCTATGTCGGCGAAGATCGCGTCGTGCCCTACGAGACGACGGAGGCGCTGGCGCCGGCGCTGCTGAAGAAACTTGTCGCGACGCCATTGCCGGACGGCGTGCTGCTCAACGTCAATTTTCCCAACTGCACGCCCGAGGAAGTCGCAGGCACGGTGGTCACCTCGCAGGGCAAGCTCGTGCACTCCCTGTGGG
>NZ_RZQA01001599.1:0-527 GCF_004022915.1 Mesorhizobium sp. M7A.F.Ca.US.006.04.2.1 | reverse complement strand
ACTCTATACCATCCAACGCACAATCGAGGACGACATGAGCGTGGCTGAAAAATCCGAGAAGAAATCCGGCGGGCTTGGCGAGACCGTCAGCGTCATCGTCCAGGCGCTTTTGCTCGCCCTGGTCATCCGCACGCTGCTGTTCCAGCCTTTTTCGATCCCATCGGGATCAATGCGGCCGACGCTTTTGGAAGGCGACTATCTGTTCGTCACCAAATGGTCCTATGGCTATTCGCGCTATTCGCTGCCTTTCGGACCCGATATTTTTTCGGGCCGCATCTGGGGCGCCGAGCCGAAGCGCGGCGACGTGGCGGTTTTCAAGTTCCCGCCTGATCCGTCCGTCGACTACATCAAGCGCGTTGTCGGCCTGCCGGGTGACAAGATCCAGGTCAAGGACGGCCAGCTTTTCATCAACGGCGTCGGCGTGCCGCGCGTGAAAACAGGCCAGATCGACAATCCCGACATCACCGAGGAATCGCGCCCGATCGATGTCTATCGTGAGACCCTGCCCAACGGCGTCAGCTACGACA
>NZ_RZQA01001598.1:0-528 GCF_004022915.1 Mesorhizobium sp. M7A.F.Ca.US.006.04.2.1 | reverse complement strand
AAGATGTAGGCCGCGCCGGTGTAGCTTTCCGGCGTATCGATGACGGCATCCTTGACGCCCGCCTGCGCCCAGGTCTGCCTGGCCATGTCGGCGAAGGGATCGACGCCGAGGCGGGTGAGGAAGGTGACGTCGGCGCCGAGCTTGCCGGCGGCCACCGCCTGGTTCGAGCCCTTGCCGCCGGGACCCAGCGCGAAGGATGTGCCGAGGATCGTTTCGCCCATGCGCGGCTGCCGCTGCGCCCTGTAGGCGGTGTCGGCGACGAACACACCCAATATGACGACCGGCTTGCCCGAAGCCATGCCGCTACTCCGCATCCGGCGGCACGACGCCCTTGCGGAAGGCGAAGCAGCCATAGAAGCGGCGTTCGCCGGTCTGGATGACACAATAGGCTTGTTTGGCGCGCTCGTAGAAGGCGTAGCGCTCGACCGCGATCATCGGCCACGACTTGCCCTCGGCCTTATCGACTTCCTTCTGCACTTCCTTCTGCACTTCAGGAATCTCGTCCGGCTTGCCGACGATTTCCATGCG
>NZ_RZQA01001597.1:0-529 GCF_004022915.1 Mesorhizobium sp. M7A.F.Ca.US.006.04.2.1 | reverse complement strand
GAGGCGGGACAATTTCATCCTTCATTCGGCCTGTCTAGGCGCATTGGCGCCGCTCGATTGGGCCTGCAAGACGTCATCCACGCAAAAAGCCACGCCAGCCTTGTTCCGGCTGGTCGTGGCTTTTTTGCCCGTCGAGCAATCTCCAGGCGCCCCCGCCCCTAAAAATCCCGCTCAGCTTCCCTGTGTCGCGCACGACTGGGCCTTGCGGCCTGCCGCGTTCTTTCGCTTGCCCTCGTGACCGTCTTGCGCGGCCTTCAATTTCGCCGGGTCCGGCCGTCTGTGCGGCCTTGATCCCGGAGCTTCCCTGTCTTCGATAGGCTTGTCTGCGATTGGCAGATTTCAGTGCATGGTCATCCATTCGCGGGCTTCGCGAAGCGCCGTGGCGATCTCGACCTTCGACATGGCCGCCGACAGTTCCGAGCGCAGTTCCGCGGCGCGGGCCGAGCCCTTGATGGCGGCGATGTTGAACCATTTGTGGGCGGCAACGACATCGGTCTCGCAATCGCGTCCGGTCGCATACATCATGCCC
>NZ_RZQA01001596.1:0-530 GCF_004022915.1 Mesorhizobium sp. M7A.F.Ca.US.006.04.2.1 | reverse complement strand
ACACCGGACAGTTCGTTCAACGGCCGAGGAGCGGCCGGTGTCGAATCAAGAAAGCTGGCGCAGATCCAGCTTGATCGGCCTCTCGGCCTTCTGAGAAAAGCGCAGACCTCGTTGCATTGGCCGCTGGATCGCCGATCGCGCTATCGACCAAGCCCTCGCGAACTAAGGTAAGGCCCGTTCGGCTCCTGCAACATGGGGACTTCTCGCCGACATCGACGCCAAGGGCACTTGCGCCTTCGTAAAGCGTTCTCCTGGCAGAGATGCGGTGAGGTGCGGCGCGCCATGATCATGAAGAGAACGGATGGGTCGAGTTCCAATGACGATGTCCCAACGGGCGCATCGGCTTCGTTCCCCTATGACAGGATCACCGTCGAACGCTTCCGGAAGAGTTTTCCCCGGGCCCGTTGGAGCGATGAACTCAAGGCCTGGTTTGTCCCGGGAAAGACCGCCGCTCGGCGTTTCAATCGTTGGCTGGAGCAAGAATTAGCCGGATCGAACGTGCATGCTGACAGCAGGGGACGCGACGCCTA
>NZ_RZQA01001595.1:0-531 GCF_004022915.1 Mesorhizobium sp. M7A.F.Ca.US.006.04.2.1 | reverse complement strand
GTCAAGGCGGCGTGCAGCGCGTCGCGGTCGGTGCTGCCGTCGGCGGCGACCGTGGCCAGCAGGTCGATGCCGGCATGGTGGGCGAAAGCGTCCGCCACCGTCAGTCGTTCCGGCTCGGCAAACGGATCGCAGTCGCGGCCCCGGAAAGAGAAAAGAGTCGCCCCTGTCCTTGTCGCGGCCAGCGCCAGAAAGGCCGCACAATCCAGCATCAGGCTCTCATAGGCCTCGCCCACCCTGTACCATTCGAGCATGGTGAATTCGGGATGATGCAAGGGGCCGCGCTCGCGGTTGCGATAGACCGGACCGAAGCTGAAAATCCTGGTTTCACCGGCGGCGATCAACTTCTTGCAGGCGAATTCCGGCGAGGTGTGGAGATAGAGTGGCGCCCTTGCACCGTCCGGCCCGACCGCTTCCGTGGCGAAAGCCGCCAGATGCGCCTCATTGCCGGGCGAGACCTGCAGCGCCGCCGTTTGCACCTCGACGAAATCATGGGCGGCGAACCAGTCGCGCAGGCCGGCGGCGCTGCAGGTC
>NZ_RZQA01001594.1:0-532 GCF_004022915.1 Mesorhizobium sp. M7A.F.Ca.US.006.04.2.1 | reverse complement strand
GTCCAACCTCGACGCCAAGCTGCGCGTCGACATGCGCATCGAGATCAAGCGCCTGCATGCCACCACCGGCACCACCATCGTCTACGTCACCCACGACCAGATCGAGGCGATGACGCTGGCGACCAAGATCGCCGTGATGCGCGACGGCGAGGTGCAGCAGTTCGGCACGCCGGCCGAAATCTACAACAACCCGAGCAATCTCTTCGTCGCCGACTTCATGGGCTCGCCGGCGATGAACCTGATCCCGGCGACGATCGGTACGTCAGGCAATGCGTTGTCCGTCGTGCTGCAGCGCGAGGCGCGCGAGCCGATCAACCTGCCGATGGCCAATGCGCCGGCGGGCCTGTCGGCATTCCAGGGCAAGCCGATCATCTTCGGTGTCCGTCCCGAAGCCCTGACCGATCCGGAAGGTGCCGAGCGCAACGCCTCGCACATCGCAACCGCGGACTGTCACATCGAGGTCGTCGAGCCGGCAGGTTCGGACACCTTCGCCGTCACCAATCTCGGCGGCAAGGGCGTGGTGGCGCGGCTG
>NZ_RZQA01001593.1:0-533 GCF_004022915.1 Mesorhizobium sp. M7A.F.Ca.US.006.04.2.1 | reverse complement strand
ACCAGCAGTTCATCGGTGGCGCAGAGCCCTTCCCTCAGCCGGTCGACCCAGAGGCGTCCGTCCGGGTTCAGCATCACCTCGACGATATCAGGAGCTTCGAGGAAGCGGGCTATGGCCGGCCCAAGCGCCGTGCGCAGCATACGCGCGCCGCGCGACACCGCTTCCCTGCCAGAATGATGACTGCCTGCCACGATGATCCCCGTTCACTGCGGCGAGCCTGCTCGTGCCGCGGTCGGGGATGATTAGAAGAGGCATGAACAGTAGCCTTGCAACAGGCAAAACGGTCCATCGCAACGCGGCGTGCAGAGACTTGCGGAATGCGGTGCGGCGATCTCGCCAGCTTGCCGCCACTATCTATCCCAACGGGGAATCGTCCGCGTCGGCCGGCGACGCCGGCGGGACATCATCAGCGATTTCCTGTCTGAGCTTTGGTCCCTTGCTCAGCCTGCGGCCAAGCGCGTCAACGAACGCGTCGTACCGCTGCAGGCCTTTCGCGCGGGCTTCGGCCTGCGCGGATTCCGGCAATGCCGGGG
>NZ_RZQA01001592.1:0-534 GCF_004022915.1 Mesorhizobium sp. M7A.F.Ca.US.006.04.2.1 | reverse complement strand
GCGAAATAGATGTCCTTCAACGTGTCGTGGAAAAGTTCGTTCAGGCCCTTCGGTGATGCTTTCTTAGTGGGTGCCATCCTGTGTTCTCCCGTTCGCGCTCAAAAGCGAGGCGGAATAGCAACTCGATGCAGGGCAACTGGTTCCGGAGAGCGTTCTCTGATTGCAGTGAAATTGAACGCGACCAATTTATTCAGGACAGCCATGACGCTCAAGACCTGTCTCCCAGCACCCGCCGCCCGACGCTCAGGTAGTCCTGGCTGCAACGGTGGAAGCATCGGCACGGGTGATCGACAAGCTTCCGTGAGTCCATAATCGTCATAGATCAGACGCTTCCGACTACTCACGACGGTAGCTTGCGAAGGGTCTTCCGCATTTGCACATGTTAACCAGCCATCATTCAATGTCTCATGTGCCGCAGAATGTCTTTAAGACGCGTTCATCCGGGCGTGGCGGGTCAGCATAGCGTTCCATTTCCGGCTGCTCATCGAAGGGCCGGCTGATGACCCTCAGAATCTCCTCGAAAGGTGTGAAGTC
>NZ_RZQA01001591.1:0-536 GCF_004022915.1 Mesorhizobium sp. M7A.F.Ca.US.006.04.2.1 | reverse complement strand
GGTTTGAAATTTTGAGCGGGCAGTCTTGAACATTCCAAACTATGCACGTCGAACGGTCAGCCACCCCTGCGCAGTCTAGAAAGAAAAAATGGCTGATGGAACCCGCAAATGGCTGGTCCAGTCCTCACACCGCTTCCCTTGCCCAGAGCCTGTGGCCATGGCGGCGGAAATAGCGCGCCACCAGGCGCTGCTGCTTGGCCCTGATCAGGTCGGGCAGGCGCCGCTCCTGGCGCCAGCGCGGTATGTTGCGCCAGCAGGCTATGAAGCGGGCGGCGTCCTCGATTACCTCCTGCGCCGAGAGTGCCGGACCGATAGCGGCCAGGAACAGCGCCTCCGACGGTTTCAACTCGTCGATCACCGCCTTGCGCCTGACGTGATCCTGACGGGCGTGGGCGATGCCGCTGCGACGGATTGCTTCGAAGGCTTCAAGCAAGGCCAGGCTGTCGCCGGCGTAGCCGCAGGAACGGGCAAAATCGGCGGCAAAAGCGTCCATTATCGCTCCCGGGTCTGATGCAGTGGGCAGGTTCGTGCCCGAC
>NZ_RZQA01001590.1:0-538 GCF_004022915.1 Mesorhizobium sp. M7A.F.Ca.US.006.04.2.1 | reverse complement strand
GGTAAACACGATGCGCGACGTGCCGTTTGCGTCCTGGGATCCCGACAGGCGCGCTTGGACAGTGCCTTTTCGCTCCTACGAACAACTGCATCGACGCTGGGCGGAAATCGAGGCTGCCGCCATTCGCAACGAGCCCGAAGCGCGAAAGCAGCGCGCGGCGCAGAGGCGCGGGTCTCCGCAAGACCTGGCGTCACGTGCACGTGCTATAGAACGCCGCCGCAGGCGCTATCCGCTCGACCCCGCCGATCTTCCACCTTTTGGCCGGCCCGTAATGACACGAAGCTTTGGTGTCGTCGTCTTCGTCGGATGCGATGGTGACTCCGTCGACGGCGAGATACTTCGTTCCCACTACTCCGACCTTCCAGACCACCATAATTATGTCTGGGGGCGATGGCGTCCCGCCGACCTCGATGAGCTCATCAAGACCTGGCCCTCGCGATCCAAGACGAAGATCGATGGAGCAGTTTGGTGGCAGCCGACTCTCGACGATTTGAGGGCCGCAAGAAAGATGGCTCGCGCATTGGAGAGAAGGCGGACG
>NZ_RZQA01000158.1:0-9336 GCF_004022915.1 Mesorhizobium sp. M7A.F.Ca.US.006.04.2.1 | reverse complement strand
CCTTCACGGCGACGCCCGAGATCGGCGTGCCGCTGCCGCGACCGCGGCCGCCAGGAAACTGACGGTCACGGCTCATAGACGGGCTCAACCGGTTCAGGACCTTATTTTTGCGAAACCGTGTCGGTTTGGCCGCACAGCCGGCCTCAGCGCGCCGCCGGGCTCGAAAACCGTTTCCCTTTTCAAACCCATGCGCTAGTCAACGGAAGAACGGCTAGATGCCGTCGGTGGCGCCGGAGACGGACGAGAGCATGCCAGGCACAGGCGACGACGATACTTTGTTGCGGTTTCCGATCCTTATCGGCGACATCGGCGGCACCAATGCGCGCTTTTCGATCGTGCTCGACGCCAATTCCGAGGCAGGCGAGCCGACCATCGTCCAGACGGCGAACTACAACACCATCGACGAGGCGATCCAGGCGGCCGTGCTCGATCGCTCGTCGGTGCGTCCCAATTCGGCGGTGCTGGCGGTGGCCGGTCCGGTCGACGGCGACGAGATCGAACTGACCAACTGCCCCTGGATCGTCAAGCCGAGAAAAATGTTCGCCAGCCTCGGCCTGAGCGACATCGTCGTGCTCAACGATTTCGAGGCGCAGGCGCTGGCCGTCGTCGCGCTCGGCGAGGAGCACATGGAAAAGATCGGCGGCGGCACGCCGGAGCCCAATGCCGGCCGCGTCGTGCTCGGCCCCGGAACCGGGCTCGGCGTCGCCGGGCTGGTCCATGCGCTGCACCACTGGATACCGGTGCCCGGCGAGGGCGGTCATATGGATATCGGTCCGCGCTCGGCCCGCGATTTCGAGGTTTTTCCGCATATCGAGAAGCTGGAGGGCCGCATTTCGGGCGAGCAGATCCTGTGCGGACGCGGTCTGGTCAATGTCTATCGGGCGGTTGCCAAGGCGGACGGCAAGCCGTCGCCCTTCACCACGCCGGCCGAGATCACTGCCGCGGCACTTGCGAAAACCGATCCGGTTGCCGAGGAAGCGCTGGAGACCTTCGTCACCTGCCTTGGGCGCACGGCAGGCGACCTTGCTCTGGTGTTCATGAGCCGCGGCGGCGTGTTTCTCACCGGTGGCATCGCGCAGAAGATCGTGCCGGCGCTGAAAGCCGGCAATTTCCGTGCCGCTTTCGAGGACAAGGCGCCGCACAGCGCGATGATGCGCACCATGCCGGTGTATGTCATTGCCCATCCGCTGGCCGCACTTCTGGGCCTTGCCGCCTATGCCAGGAACCCCTCGCTGTTCGGTGTCCAGACTTCGGGCCGGCGCTGGCGCGACGAAGTTAGTCACCCCGAGGCATAGGCAAGCTGGCTGCTTGGCGTTAAGAGGGGTGCCAAATTGCCCGGCCGCGGGAAGCGGAAATCTACGAAGCGCTCCAATTTGACATTTCAGCCCCCCAATTTGTCGAAACCCCGTGCGGGAGAGATCGTGGCGGTCATCCGCCGTATCCTCCAGGAAAATGGCCGCGACTATCGGGGCGCGTATGTTTTCACCATCCTCTGCCTGCTGACCGTGTCGGCGACGACGGCGCTTGCCGCCTGGATCATGAGCCCGGTCGTCAACCAGATCTTCTACGAACGACGCGGCGACCTGATCCCATGGATCTGCGCCGCACTGCTCGGTGCCTTCATCCTGCGCGGCCTTGCCGGCTACGGCCAGGCGGTGACGATGGCCAGGATCGGCAACAATCTGGTGGCGCGCTATCAGCAGCGCATCTTCAACCATCTGATGAAGCTTGGCGTCTCCTTCTTCAACGACACAAGGTCCGGGCGGCTGGCCGCGCAGGTCAACGAGAACGTCAACGGCATTCGCGACCTGTTGTCGATGACGGTGACCTCGACCGCGCGTGATGCCGTCTCGCTGGTCGGCCTGG
This sequence comes from Mesorhizobium sp. M7A.F.Ca.US.006.04.2.1, assembly GCF_004022915.1. Lineage (NCBI taxonomy): Bacteria > Pseudomonadati > Pseudomonadota > Alphaproteobacteria > Hyphomicrobiales > Phyllobacteriaceae > Mesorhizobium > Mesorhizobium sp. M7A.F.Ca.US.006.04.2.1. The sequence continues at coordinate 7,470 of NZ_RZQA01000158.1, read as the reverse complement.
TCGGCGTGATGATCTACCAGGATCCGATACTCTCCTTGAGTTCGCTGCTGATCGGGCCGCCGCTGATCTGGACCGTCACCTATCTGATGCGCCGGGTGCGCCGCATCACGCGCGAATCGGTGCAGATCAACTCTCGGCTGATCGGCGCCATGCAGGAAGCCACGCAAGGCATCGCCATCGTCAAGGCCTTCACCATGGAGGACGAGCTGTCGCGCCGGATCAGCCAGCTCGCCGAGGATGCCGAGCAGCGGTCGAACAAGATCGCTCGCGTCTCCGAGCGGCTGACGCCGGTTTCCGAACTGCTGGCCGGCATCGCCTTCGCCAGCGTCATCGCCTATTCCGGCTACCGGGCCACCGTTCTCGGCCAGCCGCCGGGCGCGGTGTTTTCCTTCATCACCGCGCTGACGCTCGCCTATGATCCGGCCCGCCGTCTGGCGCGCATGCAGGTCGGCATGGAACGCGCGCTGGTGAATGCGCGCATGATCTACGAGCTTCTCGACATCGAGCCGCAGCAGAGCGACGCCCAAGGCGCCGCCGAGGCGAAATTCACCTCCGGCGAAGTGCGTTTCAACAACGTCTCCTTCCGCTATGTCGAGGAGGCTCCGGTGCTGCAGGATCTGAGTTTCGTCGCCGCGGCCGGCAAGGTGACGGCAATCGTCGGCGCTTCGGGCGCCGGCAAGACGACATTGGTGGCGCTGCTGCAGCGCTTCTACGATGTCGAGGCGGGGTCGATCGAGATCGACGGCCAGGACATCTCGAAGGTCACCAAACAGTCGCTGCGCGGTTCCATCGCCTATGTCTCGCAGCAGCCCTATCTGTTCGAAGGCACCATCCGCGACAACATCCGCTACGGCCGGCTGAGCGCCACCGATGCCGAGATCGAACAGGCCGCGGGCCAAGCCGCGGCCGACGACTTCATCCGCCAGCAGCCGCAGGGCTACGACACGCCAGTCGGCGAGAACGGCGTGACGCTGTCCGGCGGCCAGCGCCAGCGCGTCTCGATCGCGCGGGCCATCGTGCGGCAGGCACCGATCCTTTTGCTCGACGAAGCGACATCGGCGCTCGACAACGAGGCCGAGGCTCGCGTCCAGCAGGCGCTGACAAAGGTCATGGAAGGCCGCACCACCATCGTCATCGCGCACCGGCTGTCGACGGTGGTCAATGCCGACCACATCATCGTCATGGAACAGGGCCGGCTGGTCGAGGAAGGCACGCACGCCTCGCTGATGGCCGATCCGCACAGCGTCTATGCCCGCTTCCACCGCATCCAGGGCGTCAAGGGTCTGGGGCTTGTCGACGACAGCGCGCCGATCCGGACTTCGGCGCAACGCCTGTCACAAGGCATCGACACGCAGAGCATCGCCGGGAGCACGACATGAGCGCCACGCCCGCAACCGACGGACCGGCAAATGATATGGGCCTGGTGGTGGTGGGCGCCGCCGGCCGCATGGGCCAGACGCTGATCCGCGCCATCCACTCTATATCAGGCGCGCGGGTCATCGGCGCGGTCGAGCGGACGGATTCGCCGCATCTGGGCAAGGATGCCGGCGAGCTGGCCGGCATCGGCATCATCAACGTGCCGATCAGCGACGATCCGCTGCCGGTGTTCGCCAAGGCCGACGGTGTGCTCGATTTCACCACGCCTACTTCGACGGTCGAATTCGCCGGCTACGCGGCGCAGGCGCGCATCGTCCATGTCATCGGCACTACCGGCTGTTCGGCCGATGACAATGCCAGGATCGCTGCGGCGGCGCGCCATGCGACGATCGTCAAGTCGGGCAATATGAGCCTCGGCGTCAATCTGCTGGCGGTGCTGGTCGAGCAGGCGGCGCGCGCGCTCGATGCCGACGATTTCGACATCGAGATCCTCGAAATGCACCACAAGCACAAGGTCGACGCGCCTTCGGGCACGGCGCTGCTGCTGGGTGAAGCCGCCGCCGCCGGGCGTGGTATCGATCTCTCAGGCAACGACGTGCGCGTCCGCGACGGCCACACCGGGGTGCGCAAGACGGGCTCGATCGGCTTTGCCACGTTGCGCGGCGGCTCTGTCGTCGGCGACCACAGCGTGATGCTGGCCGGAACCGGCGAGCGCATCACCCTGTCGCACCACGCCGAGGACCGCGCCATCTTCGCCCGCGGCGCCGTCAAGGCGGCGCTTTGGGCGCGCGGCAAGAAGCCGGGACTGTATTCGATGCGGGACGTGCTCGGCCTCAGCTGAGCCGGCCTGATCCATAAACCTGAAGGAGCAAACATGTCGCGAACCCTCGTGCTCGTGCGCCACGGCCAGAGCGAATGGAATTTGAAGAACCTGTTCACCGGCTGGCGCGACGTCGACCTGACCGAACAGGGCCACGCCGAGGCCAAGGCCGCCGGGCAAAAGCTCAAGGCGCGTGGCCTGAAATTCGACATCGCCTTCACCTCGGCGCTGATCCGGGCGCAAAAGACCTGCCAGCACATCCTCGACGCGGTCGGCCAGGGCGACCTGAAGACCATCCGCGACCAGGCGCTCAACGAGCGCGACTATGGCGACCTCTCCGGCCTCAACAAGGACGACGCCCGCAAGAAATGGGGCGAGGAGCAGGTGCATGTCTGGCGCCGCTCCTACGACGTGCCGCCGCCTGCCGGCGAAAGCCTGAAGGACACCGGCGCCCGCGTCTGGCCCTATTACCTGCACGATTTGCAGCCGCATGTGCTGCGCGGCGGCACCGTGCTGGTCGCCGCGCACGGCAACTCCCTGCGCGCGCTGATCATGGTGCTCGACGGCAAGTCGGGTGAGGAGATCGTCAAGCTGGAACTCGGCACCGGCGTGCCGGTCATCTACCAGCTCAACGCCGATTCCACCGTCGCTTCCAAGGAAGTGCTGGACGACTGAACCGGCGAACGGAGTACCTGCGAAAAAAGCGCGTTGACACACATCGCTTGCCCGCTTACATGAGCCCGCACCAGCCCAGATGGCGGAATTGGTAGACGCGCACGGTTCAGGTCCGTGTTCCGCAAGGAGTGGAGGTTCGAGTCCTCTTCTGGGCACCAAATTCCCGTTTCGAACCACTCGACGGTTCAGAAACTTAGAGAAAAAGCCCGGTTCGCCCGGGCTTTTTCTTTTCAGCCAACCTCCCCTTCCGGCCAGTCCCCTCACAAACCGCTTCAAACTCCGCGGCCGCTTCGCTACGCTCAAAACCATGGCTCAATCCACCAACCCGATCTTCGGTGCCCGCCGCGACCAGGCGTTCCCCACGCTGGCCGAGGTGGACATCGACCGCATGCGCCGGTTCGGCGAGGCCAGCGCCTATGCAGCCGGCGAGCACATCATCGAAGCCGGCGATGTGGCGCCCGGCCTGATCGTCGTGCTGTCGGGTAGCGTGGACATCACCCAGGACGGCGGGCTCGGCCGGCGCGAGACGATCGTCACGCACGGCCCGGGCAGCTTTGTCGGTGAGCTGGCGCAGCTTTCGGCCCGTCCCTCGCTGGTGAATGCGCAGGCCGCCGAGCCGGTGGAGGCGTTCGTCATCGCCTCGCAGCGGCTGCGCGACCTGATGGTGCAGGAGGCCAATCTCGGCGAGCGCATCATGCGGGCGCTGATCCTGCGCCGCGTCGGGCTTTTGGAGAGCGCCACCAGCGGGCCGATCATCATCGGACCCCAGGACAATGCCGACGTGTTGCGGCTGCAGGGTTTTCTGGCGCGCAGCGGCCAGCCGCACCGCGTGCTCGATTCCGACAGCGATCCCTGCGCCAAAACGCTGGTCGAACGCTTTGAGGTCGATCCGCACCACCTGCCGATCGTGCTCTGTCCAAACGGCAGGCTGCTGATGAACCCCGGCGAAAAGGACCTCGCCCGCTGCGTCGGCCTGTTGCGCCCGATCGATGCCGATACGGTGTATGACGTGGCCATCGTCGGCGCCGGCCCGGCAGGGCTGGCGGCGGCGGTCTATGCGGCATCCGAAGGGCTGTCGACGATCGTGCTCGATTGCCGTGCCTTCGGCGGACAGGCCGGCGCCTCCTCGCGCATCGAGAACTATCTCGGTTTCCCGACCGGCATCACCGGCATGGCGCTGATGGCGCGCGCCTACAACCAGGCGCAGAAATTCGGCGTTGAAATGGTCATCCCGGACGAGGCGAAGCTTTTGAGCGCGGCCACCGACACGTCAGGCGCCCGCTATCTGCTCGATGTCGGTGACGGCGAGACCGTGCGCACGCGCAGCGTGGTGATTGCCAGCGGCGCGCGCTATCGCCGCCTCGACATCGCCGATCTTGCGCGGTTCGAGGGGACGTCCGTGCACTATTGGGCGTCGCCCATCGAAGGCCGGCTTTGCGCGGGCCAGGAAGTGGCGCTGGTCGGCGCCGGCAATTCGGCCGGGCAAGCGGCTGTCTACTTGGCCAGTCATGCGCGGAAGGTGGCGCTGCTGGCGCGCGGCGGCAGCCTCGAGGCCAGCATGTCGCGTTATCTGGTAGAGCGCATCCGGGCGCAGCCGAACATCGAGGTGCTGACCGGGACCGAAATCGAGGCACTGGAGGGCGAAGACGGCAATCTTGCCACGGTGCGCTGGCGCAACCGCGCCAGCGGCGCGGGAACAACGCGCCCGATCCGCCATCTCTTCCTCTTCATCGGCGCCGATCCGAACACCGATTGGCTGGCCAACTGCGATGTCGCGCTGGACGCCAGGGGTTTCGTGCGCACCGGATCGGACATAGGATCGGCGCAGATGGAGACGAGCCGCAGCGGCGTATTCGCCATCGGCGATGTCCGTGCGGGCTCGGTCAAACGGGTCGCCGCGGCTGTCGGCGAAGGCGCCCAGGTGGTCGCGGCTCTGCATGCCTACCTCGCGCGCGGCAACGCCGACACATTTCAAATGGCCGGGAGACCATGATGGATGAATGCAGACATACGCGCGACATCAGGAAGGTCACGCCGAGCGCGCTCGGCTGCGAGGAATGCCTGAAGAGCGGGTCGCAATGGGTGCATCTGCGGCTGTGCCGTACCTGCGGCCATGTCGGCTGCTGCGACGACTCGCCCAACCGCCACGCCACCAAGCATTTCCACGCCACCAAGCATCCGATCATCGAGGGCTACGATCCACCCGAAGGCTGGGCATGGTGCTATGTCGACGAGGTGTTTGTCGACCTCGGCGACGATGTGACCCCGCAGAACGGTCCGATCCCGCGCTTTGTTTGAGCGCCCTGGAGACGCCGAAGAAGAGCCCGGTTCGCCCGGGCTTTTCTTTGTCCAGCATTACGCGCTCGATGCCCGACTGTCCGCAAACTGACAGCTTACCCGTTCCAGTGTCCTGCCAGCTCACGATCATCCGAGCCCGACAAAGCTTTGACATGATCGCGGCTAGTTTAGAAATATTCAAAACTGGAAGGCTCGCATGCACCCCACCTATACAAGCGCACAAAAAGCCATTCACTGGGCGGTGTTTCTGCTGGTCATCGGCCTTTATGGCTTGACCTATGTGGAAGAACTTTTTCCGCGCGGCGATCCCGGCCGCGCGCTCGTCTGGTGGTTCCATATTTCGTTCGGGCTGCTGTTGGTTGCGCTGGTCGTCATCCGCGTCGGCCTGCGCCTGATACTGGGAACGCCAGGGCTGCAGACGGAAATGTCGGAGCTTGAACGATGGGCGGCCAAGATCGCGCATCTGCTGCTCTATGCGCTGCTGGTGACCATTCCGGCTCTCGGCATCCTGCTGACTTGGTACAGGGGCGACGCCTTGAGCTTCTTCGGCCTCTTCACCATCCCGGCCCCGGTATCGCCCGACCGCGACACGGCCCGGTTCATCAGGGAACTGCACAGCCTGTGCGCCAATTCGATCCTCATCCTCGCCGGAGTGCACGCGGCCGCGGCGCTATGGCATCATTTCATCCGCAAGGACGACGTGCTCAAGCGAATGCTGCCGGAAAGCACGCTCTCCTGGAGCAAGTCCGGGAAAGCGTGAAGTGGTTTCCCAGGAAAAGCGCATGGCGCCTTCCCTCGTTGATCGGGAGGGCCTTTCTTTCGACCTTCTTTTTCTTCAGAAGGCGCTCTCCCCGAGAGGGCTAACGCCGACCGATAGCGCCTACCGCACGGAGCCGGTGACGGTTGGGTCGATCATGCTGGGAACCGACTTGCGTTCGTTTCCGGCAAGCGCCGCTATGATCAGCAGGCTGGCAACCACCGGGACAAACAGGATGGCAACGCGAGCCTGCACGTAAAATATGGCGCGCCATTCATTGCGCTTGTCGGGGCTGTTGCTCATCATACTCACTTTGTCGGCCCCCCGGGCCGTGACATAGAAGCTAACGGTTAAACAACTCCTTCCGACTTCGTTAACCCGGCGGATTTGAGGCGAAATTCCCACGCGATCCCCAAGATGGCGATCCAGGCTTCAGTTGAGCCCGATGCGGCTGGCGCCCTGCCGGAACAGCGCTACGGCATCCGGTTCGAAGCGGAAGGTGCCGATGAAATCGTCGGCGCAATAGTCCGGCCTTGTCTTGCGGATGGCGGCGGCGAAGCCGCGCGCCTCGTCGAGCCGTCCGGCCAGCGCCAGGCAGTGCGCGGCGATCGCCAGTATGATGGCGTGGGCGTTGGGCCGCGCCGCCGCCTTCAGCGCCCATTCGGCCGCCTCCTCGAACTGGCCGAGCCGGACATGCGCCATGGCGCGTGCGCCCAGCATGCCGAACAGCAGCGGGTCGAACGGGCTGAGATGGCGCGAATGATCGGAAGAGCCTATCGCCGCTCGCGGGTCGCCCGACTGCGAATGCACGAAGGACAAAGCGTAGTGGCCGAGCGCGAAGTTGGGGCTGAGATCGACCGCCCGCTCGAGTTCGAGCAGCGAGCCGTCCTGCTCGCCGCGCAGCCACAGCGCCCGGCCCATCGCCCAATGGGCGGCCGGATTGTGGTCGTCGACCAGCAGGCTGTGGCCGGCGCTCTCGAAGGCCAGCGCGCTTTCGCGGTCGCGATCGCCCCAGCGCTGGAAGGCGTTCTGCCAGTGGGTGAAGGACAGGCCGGCATAGGCACGGGCGAAGGTCGGGTCGAGCTGCAAGGCCTGGGCAAAGAAATGCCGCGCCTGCTCGTTTTCGGCCTGGGTGAAGCGGTACATGTGCCAGAGGCCGCGATGGTAGGCCTCCCAGGCGTTGAGCGAGCTGGGCGCCTTCAGCATGGCGCGGTTGCGCTCGACCGTTTCGATCTCGGCCGAGATCGAGGAGACGATGCTGTTGCCGATGTCGTCGAGCACGGAAAAGATGTCATCGGGCCTGCGCTCGAAGGTCTCGGCCCAGACGATCCTGGCGCTGCGCACCTCGATCAGCTCGACGCTGACGATAAGGCGGCCGGACGGGCTGCGCACCGTGCCGGTGGCGACATAGTCGACATTCAGCCGGCGGCCGGCATCCTCGGGCGCGATGTTCTGCTCTGCCAGCGCAAACACCGATCCGCGCGCGATGACGAAGAAATCCCTGAGCTTGGCCAGGCGGGTGATGATGTCGTGGGTGAAACCG
>NZ_RZQA01001589.1:0-542 GCF_004022915.1 Mesorhizobium sp. M7A.F.Ca.US.006.04.2.1 | reverse complement strand
CCAATTGGATCCTGCAGGAGAGTTCGCTAGGCCTCGCCCAGGGCAAGCTTGCCCGCTCCTGGGAAGCTCGCGGCATCGATCTGTCGATCCTTCCGGCAGGTTTCTCCTTCTGATCGAAACAGCCTGATCGCCGCCGGGTGCGGCGGTCAGGCCACCACTGGACGTGCATCGAACCAGTGAGGACAACATGCTATTCGACTACACAGTCATAACCAACAATATCGGGCTGCTCTGGCAGGGCCTCCTGATGACGATCTATTTCACCGTCATCACGATCGGTGCGGGCCTGCTGATCGGCCTGTTCATCGGGCTGATCCAGTTGAGCACGTTTAAGCCGCTGGTCATCCTCGGCCAGATCTATGTCGAGTTCTTCCGCAACATTCCGCTGCTCGTCACGCTTTTGTGGGTCTATTACGCCTTTCCGATCTTCGCCGGCATCAACGTCACCAGATTCTGGGCCGGCTTCATCGGGCTCAGCTGCTACGTCGGTTCCTTCTACGCCGAGATCCTGCGCGCCGGCGTCCAGTCGGTCGATCCCGGCC
>NZ_RZQA01001588.1:0-542 GCF_004022915.1 Mesorhizobium sp. M7A.F.Ca.US.006.04.2.1 | reverse complement strand
ATCTCTACCACATCCAGTGGAAGTTCCGCGACGAAGTGCGGCCGCGCTTCGGCGTCATGCGGTCGCGCGAGTTCCTGATGAAGGACGCCTATTCCTTCGATCTCGACTTCGAAGGCGCCAAGGCGGCCTACAACAGGATGTTCGTGTCCTATCTCCGGACTTTTACGCGCATGGGGCTGCAGGCAATACCGATGCGGGCCGACACCGGGCCGATCGGCGGCGATCTCAGCCATGAATTCATCATCCTGGCCGACACCGGCGAGAGCCAGGTCTACTGCCACCGCGACTATCTTGCGCTCGATGTGCCCGGCGCCAACACCGATTTTGCCAACGACGCCGAGATCGCCGACATCGTCAAGACATGGACGACGCCCTACGCCGCCACCGACGAGATGCATGACGAGGCGGCGTGGGAGAAGATCGGCGAGAGCGACAAGGTTTCGGCGCGCGGCATCGAGGTCGGCCACATCTTCCATTTCGGTGACAAATATTCCAAGCCCATGGGCGCCAAGGTGACCGGACCCGACGGCAAGGATCATTTC
>NZ_RZQA01001587.1:0-544 GCF_004022915.1 Mesorhizobium sp. M7A.F.Ca.US.006.04.2.1 | reverse complement strand
GTCAGCGCGACAGTGACCGATCCGATGTTCTCTTCGAGGCGATTGAGCTTGGTGGTGCCGGGGATCGGAACGATCCAGGGCTGTATCTGCCAAGCGCGGGAGCGATATCGGAGAATGGGCTTTTCAGCCTTGGAACATCGGTCATGGTGGTCTCCTTCGTAGAGTTCGGGCGTTGAACTCGGCGCCACGCGCCGATACCTGGTCAAATCCCGTATTGTTCGTCGCTGACATGCTCCAACCAGTCGACGACCGGGTAGCCATTCCGGCCGACGGCGCAGGAGTTGAGGGGATCGTGCGCGGATCGGGTGGCAGCGTTTCAGTTTGAAATTTGGCCTTCTGCGAACTCGCGTCTTGCGGCCGTGAAAACCTCGCGGGCAGCATCCGCATTCATGATGGCGATTGCCAGCCCAATGACAATATCTGGCCAAGCCGAATTCCACACAAATGCCGTGACCAGGCCGGCGGCAATGATTGCCACATTGGCCAGGACGTCGTTGCGCGCCGACAGGAAGGCGGCGCGGGTGAGGCTGCCGCTGTGATGGCG
>NZ_RZQA01001586.1:0-552 GCF_004022915.1 Mesorhizobium sp. M7A.F.Ca.US.006.04.2.1 | reverse complement strand
GTTCTGCACGGTGATCCGGGGCACGCCGCTGCTGATCCAGCTCTGGCTGCTCTATTACGGCCTGGGTTCGCTGTTCCCGCAATATCCGTGGATCCGCGAATCCTGGATGTGGCCATATCTGCGGCAAGCCTGGCCCTATGGCGTGCTGGCGCTGACCCTGTCGTTCGCCGGTTATGAGGGCGAGGTGATGCGCGGCGCCTTCGCCGGCGTGCCCAAGGGGCAACTCGAAGCCGCCCGCGCCTTCGGCATGAGCCGCTGGAAGGCGTTCCGGCGGATCTGGCTGCCGCAAGCCATCTACCGGGCGCTGCCGACGCTGACCGGCGAGACCGTGCTGCAATTGAAGTCGACGCCGCTGGTGGCAACGATCAGCGTCATCGACATCTTCGCCGTTTCGTCCAAAGTACGGCAGGACACCTACCTCACCTACGAGCCCTTGCTGCTGCTGGCGCTGATCTACATGACGATAACCGGCATTCTGGTCTTCGCCTTCAGCAGGATAGAGGCCAGGATCCCGAACAAGATTGGTTAGAGGGGAGTAGGGGAGTAGGGGAG
>NZ_RZQA01001585.1:0-554 GCF_004022915.1 Mesorhizobium sp. M7A.F.Ca.US.006.04.2.1 | reverse complement strand
CGGGTTGGAGACGCTGCTGGGCGCGGCCTTGCGGCTCTACCACAATGGCGACGTGCCGTTGCTGAGGCTGATCGAGACCCTGTCCACGGCCCCGGCAAAACTGTTCGGACTGCCCGGTGGCACGCTGAAGCCCGGCGCTGTCGCCGATCTTGCGCTTGTCGACCTCGACGAACCCTGGATCGTCAGCGAAAGCGGCATTCGTTCGCGCTCAAAAAACACCTGTTTCGAAGGTGCGCGCCTGCAAGGCAAGGTCTTGCAAACTCTGGTTGCGGGCCGCACAGTGCTCTCCGTCTGAGCCGGACAACCCGCGCACCGCGCCTGATCCGGCCAAACTGGGGGAAATGCGGGGGAAACAATGACTTACAGCCTCATCCCATCGCTTGTGTTCGGCTATCTCCTGGGCTCGATTCCGTTCGGGCTTCTGCTCACCCGCGCGGCCGGCCTTGGCGATGTGCGCCAGATCGGCTCGGGCAACATCGGCGCCACCAATGTTCTGCGCACCGGCAACAAGGGCCTAGCCGCGGCGACGCTGTTGCTCGACGTGCTGAAGGGCC
>NZ_RZQA01001584.1:0-554 GCF_004022915.1 Mesorhizobium sp. M7A.F.Ca.US.006.04.2.1 | reverse complement strand
CCAGCCGCGGGCCAGCCCAGGGGCGGCCAGCACCGCCTCGAAAATGGTCTGGTCGCCAAGCGTGATCGCCAATGCCTGGCCGGGCAGCACCAGCGATAGCAGCGCATGCGCGTCGGCCACCGAGCGGGCATCGGCTCCAGCGGTATCGCGGTCACCGAGATCCTCGATGCCGGCCTGGAAGAACTCGTTGCCGCCTTCGCGGCGCTGGCGAAACACCTCGCCCAGATAGGAATAACGGCGCGGCGTGCCGGCCTGCGAGCTGATGTGGTCGAGACAGACCGGGATGGTGAATTCCGGCCGCAGGCACAATGTCTGGCCGGTCTCGCTTTCGGTCAGGAAAATCCGGCGGCGCAGATCCTCGCCGGCCATGTCGAGGAAGGGGTCCGCCGGCTGCAATATGGCGACCTCGACGGCGTGCGTGTTGCGCGTGGCGAAGAGGTTGGTGATGTCGGTGGAGATGGCGGGGGTGCGGGAGGTCAACTTGCTGACCTCAGTGCTGCACGACCCTCTGGTCCCAAACCAGAGGCGCCAACGCGACCTCTACTTGCCACGTG
>NZ_RZQA01001583.1:0-555 GCF_004022915.1 Mesorhizobium sp. M7A.F.Ca.US.006.04.2.1 | reverse complement strand
GTTGGCCTGACGTCGATCTCATCTCCGCCGGCCGTGCGTGCCACTACTCGCCGTCGGTCGCCGAAGAAGGCGGTATCGACGATCTCGACGGCGAGTGCCACGCTTGTCGGCGTAGGCGTCAAGCGGAAGGCTTCCGGGCGCACCATCAGCCGGACGTTCTGGCCTTGGCCGAACGACGTTGTCGCCTTGACGCCGGTCACGATCGAGCCGCCGGCCAGGCGGATCGTCGATGCGCCATCTGCGGTTTGCAAATGCTCAGCCGGCAGGAAATTCGAGTTGCCGATGAAGCCGGCGACGAACTCGCTCGCCGGCCGGAGGTAAAGATCCTCGCCAGTACCGATCTGTTCGATGCGGCCTTCCCTGAACAGAGCGATGCGATCCGAAAGATGCAGCGCCTCCTCCTGGTCGTGCGTGACATAGAGGATGGTGACGCCGGTCTCGCGGTGGATGCGGCGGATCTCGGCCTGGATTTCCTGGCGCAGCTTCTTGTCGAGCGCCGACAGCGGCTCGTCCATCAGCAGGATCGGCGGGTCGTAGGCGAGCGCGCGGGCAAGC
>NZ_RZQA01001582.1:0-555 GCF_004022915.1 Mesorhizobium sp. M7A.F.Ca.US.006.04.2.1 | reverse complement strand
ACCTGAAAAAGGCCGGAATGGAGAACCTGAAGGTGGACCTCTCGGTGGCCGATGCCGCCTTTGCGGGGGCGGTGGATGCGGCTTCGCTCATTCGCGAAACGGCAGCCCAATGCGGCATCGACGTCAATGTCGTGCGTGAGGCCGAGGACGCTTATTGGGACAATGTCTGGCTGAAGAAACCCTGGTGCGCTTCCTATTGGAGCGGTCGGGCAACCGCCGACTGGATGTTCACGCAAGCCTTTGCCGCGGACTCCAGCTGGAACGAAACGTTCTGGAAAAATCCCCACTTCAACGAATTGCTTGTCCAGGCACGCGCCGAGACGGACGAAGCCAAACGAGCGGCGATGTATGCCGAGATGCAGCAACTAACCCACGATGACGGCGGCAGCATCGTGCTGGTCTTCAACAATTTCGTCAGCGCCCAATCCAAAAAGCTCGCACACGGTGATGTGGCGCCCAACTGGGAGAACGATGGACTGAAGATGGCCGAACGCTGGTGGATCGCCACGGCATGAGATGGCGGGCCCGAGCCGCGATGGTTTTGAGGGTCCGGGC
>NZ_RZQA01001581.1:0-557 GCF_004022915.1 Mesorhizobium sp. M7A.F.Ca.US.006.04.2.1 | reverse complement strand
CGTCGGTACCATGTTGCGGCGTCCGCATAGTCTGGCGGCGAACTCTTCACATGCCGATCGCCCAGACGATAGGCTGCCTCAATATTTCCTGCCAATGCGGCCCGCCGCATCCACGCCTCGCCGGCGGCGATATCTTGACCTGCAAGGCCACCCTCGATGAGCGCCGATCCCAACCGGAATTGGGCTGAGGGCAAGCCTTTCTCCGCGGCAAGCTGATACAGTCGCGCGGCTGCCGGTCGATCAGCTGGCATGCCGCGTCCATGCTCAGTCAGGACCCCAAGAAGGTAGATTGCGGTTGGCAGACCGGCGTCGGCAGCGCGTCGAACCTCGGCGGCAACTTTGGCCGTCTGCGCAGGCTGCCCGCGCCGGGCGAGGGAAAGAGCAAGGCCCAGGCATCCCTCAGGGCAGCCGGCTGCCGCAGACTTCTCATACCAGCCATGCGCCGCATCCAGGTCCCGCATCGCTTCGGGGCCTCTGCTGAGGATATAGGCGAGAATTGCCTGCCCGGTTGCGGAGCCAGCTGCGGCTGCCTTTTTCGCGAGCCCGAACGCTGCCGC
>NZ_RZQA01001580.1:0-557 GCF_004022915.1 Mesorhizobium sp. M7A.F.Ca.US.006.04.2.1 | reverse complement strand
GCCTCAACCAGAGCATCGCCGAAGGTTTGCTGGTCGAGGCCGAGCAGTTTGCGCGCATGGCCCCGACCGCTGATCTGCGCGAAGGGCTGAATGCCTGGATTGCACGCCGCGAGCCGGGCTATGACGGCTCGTGGACACATATCGCGCGTCCCGACGAGGCCAGGCGAGCCTGAAGCGGGTCGCTTGAATTCCTCAGGCGACCCGCTTCAGGTCTTTGTTTTTATGCGTGTCGTTCTCCCAAAACCGAGGTCACTTTTGGGCGACATGCACTCGTCGGAGCTGGATCAGGGCGCCACCACCAAACGGCCCTTCATGTTGGGGTGAAAGCGGCAGAAGTAGTCGACCGGTCCCGCCGTCTTCAAAGTCAGGCTTGCGGATTTCTTCGGCGGGATCATCACTTCCCAGCCGCCTTTCACGGTTGCCGTGTGGGCGAACACATCCTTGTTCACCCACTCGATCGTGTCGCCGACCTTTGCCTCGACGGTGGCCGGAGAGAACACCAGCCTGTCGATGGTGACCTGGATGGTTTCGGCTTGCGCCGGCACGAACCCGACGGC
>NZ_RZQA01000157.1:0-9347 GCF_004022915.1 Mesorhizobium sp. M7A.F.Ca.US.006.04.2.1 | reverse complement strand
GCCAATGACCGTTCCGGGCTTGCCGCAGATCAAGCTGGCGGCCGACGCCGCGGCGGCGATCTCGCTTGGGGAAGCGGAAGTGCGGCCGCAAGTGCATGCGGCGATCGGCAAGATGCAGCATCGCCTGAACGGTAGCTTTTCGGGCGACGAGGTGCCGGCGACCAGGATCTATATCCTCGAGCGCGGCGAAAGGGCTGACATCACGCCCTTGCCCGCCATTGCCGCCCTGCCGGCCATCATCAAATTCTCCTATGTGACGCGCTTCGGCCGCGCGGCCCTGCCCGGCGACTTCGCGACGGCGCATCTTCGGCAATGTTCATGGATTGCCAACCATATCGGCGTGTACCGGCTGGAAGTCCCGACGGGCCTGGACAGGATCGGCGAAGCCGTGGAACTGATCGAAAAGGATCTGTCGGCTGGCAGCCGGCGGTTGTGAGCGCAACCATGTCGAAGCCCCCAATCCTTCGCCTGTCGCTGTTTCGAGAAATTGCCGCCTTCGGCGCCACCATTGCCCGGATCGGCGGCCGGCGAACGTGGACGGCGCTGTTCTTCCTCATCCTCGGCAGCCTGACCGAGGGCATTTCGATCCTGCTGCTCGTCCCGCTGCTGCATCTGGTCGGACGTGCCGACCAGGATTTCGCTGTTCGGCTGCCCAATGATGATTTCGTGCGCTGGCTGGTGCCTGATGGCACGCTGCAACTGACGACCGTGCTTTGCGCGCTGGTCGGGCTTGTTGCGGCGCAGGCGGCGTTCAATCGCTTCAAGTCGGTCTACATGGCCAAATTGCTGTTCGATTTCATCAATCGCGTTCGCATGAACCTGTTCGAAAGCATCGGCAAGGCGCGCTGGGGCGTTTTTACACGCATGCGCAGTTCCGATCTCGATCATGCCCTGACCGGCGACATCGACCGCGTCCAGGGCGCGGCTTTCGCACTGCTGATGCTGGTGCAGATCGCCGTTCTTCTGGCCGGCTATCTCCTGGTTTCCGTGTTTATCTCGCCGGTCATGACGCTGTTTGCCGTGGTCATCGGCATCCTGATGTTCGTGGCGCTGCGGCCCTTCCGGGCACGGGCCACTGCCTTCGGCCGTGTGCTGACCGCCAATCGCCAGGACCAGTACCGGACGGTCTCGGAATTTCTCGGCGGCATCAAGGTGGCCAAGAGCCTGAACGTCGAGGACAGCTATTTCGCGCAGCTGCGGTCGACGCTTGAGAGGATGAAGGCCGACAACATCGACTATGTGCGCAACAGCACCATCGGCACTGCTGTATTCCAGGTGGCGAGCGTCGTGGGCCTGAGCCTGTTCATCTATGTGGCTTTGGTCCGCTTCAACCTGTCGCTGGCCGAGATCGTCGTCCTGCTCCTGGTCTTCATGCGTATCGCGCCGCGCTTCATGGACATGCAGACGCAGGCCCAGCAAGTGCTGATCAACCTGCCCGCCTTTACGGCAATGCGCAGCCTGCAGGCACGTTTCGACGCCGAACGCGAACCCGGCCATACCGAGTTCGCAGACGCCGGGACACTCTCCCTCAATACGGGATTGAATATTCGCGGCGTGTCCTTCGCCTACGGAGATACTGTCGACAAGGCGGTGGTGAGCGGCATCACCTTCGGCCTGCCGGCCGGCAAGGTCACCGCCCTGATCGGCCCGTCCGGATCGGGCAAGAGCACGATCGCCGACATGCTGCTTGGCCTGCTGGAGCCCACCACCGGCAAGATGCTTGTCGATGGCGTCGAGATCGATGCCAGCAATCGCCGTCGCTGGCGCGACCAGGTGGCCTATGTGCCGCAGGACGTGTTCCTCCTGCACGACACGATCGCGGCGAACCTGCGCCTCGCCGCGCCAAGGGCCAGCGATGGCGATCTGTGGGCCGCGCTGCGTCAGGCGCACGCCGGCGAGTTTGTCGAACGGCTCGACCTCAGGCTCGAGACGGTGGTCGGCGATCGCGGCGTGCGGCTCTCGGGCGGCGAACGTCAGCGCATCGCGCTCGCGCGCGCGCTGCTGCGCAAGCCGTCGCTGCTCATCCTCGACGAGGCGACCAGCGCGCTCGACTGGCAGAACCAGTCGCTGATCGCCAGGTCGATCGACGGATTACGCGGTACGATGACGATCCTGACCATCGCGCACCGGCCGTCGATGATCGCCTTCGCCGACTGGGTGGTGGCGATGGAAAACGGCCGTATCGTCGAGGTCGGCCAATATCAGCGGCTGAAGGAAAAAACCGGCAGCCGGTTGTCGAGGATGCTGTCGGGGGAACAGTCGGAGAGCGAACCCGCTGATGTGGCGTGAGCCGGCGGCCAGGACGCGTCGCGCCGAAACGGATTCACGCGGCGCTTTGGTCCCTTTGTCTCGAAGCATGTCGTTGCCGCCAAACCGGCCACGTTTGAGCAGTCTGCATCAATGCAGGCCGCGCCTGGCACCGCCCAGCTTCTCGCTTTCGGCGACCTCGGGTGCGTTCAGTTTGCGCTCGGCGTCACGAGCTATGTCGGCAGGCGTCGGCGCGCTCCTGGCGATCATGGTGTAGATGAGCACGAAATAGCCGGCCTGAATGGTCACGGCGCAGATGATGACACGCACCAATATCGTGCCTATCGACGCACCGCCCAGCCAGGACCAGCCGACGACGATCGCCAGAGCGAAAATCATCCCGAGGATGAATTTTGGAAGTGCCATACCCAACAGCCCATAAACCGGCTCGGGTATTATCGCGATTGCCCCACCCGAGCACCGTCCCTTGTCATGTGGGCTTGTTAAGGTCGCCCACTCTCGACCGGTTGCTTCCGGCCTTTTCCACCTGTCCTCACCGTGACAGGTATAATTTGCAATTCTATTAAGGCGAGCAATAGGCGGCAAGGGCAACTTCGGTTATTTTTGATCGAGCTTTTTGCGATCGACTCTGCCATGTTGCAATGCACGCAACGGGAGCTAGGCCGATATCCTCTCGTCGATATCTTTTAGTAAAATGGGCAATATTAAGTAGTATTTTATACGGTTTTGACCAAGCATCACGGCATGATGAAGCACTGATTTGTACCTCGCCTTGGCAAATAGGTAGGTCCGCCTAAAAACCGCCCCACAAAGGCCTCTATTTTTTCGGCTGTGCCCATTTATTGTCACAAATGTGCTAAATATGCCGAAATTTGTGCATGGCAAGCTTATTATTTAGTCATTTCATGACGTGACTATTTCAACGGGGTGGTAAATTGTGTGTTGCGCTGCAACATTTTTTGGGTATCGTGTGGTGAACCATTCGTTCAACGCATGGAGTTTACGGCATGAGGGACGTTGCCAAGTCAGCCACCGCGAGCTTTTCGCAGGCTGACATCGATTTTCCGCCGCCGATCGGCGGCCTGCTCAAACGCAGCTTCGATATCACCGGTTCACTGATTGGCTTGATCGCCCTCAGCCCGCTATTTGTCATGATAGCGCTGCTCGTCAAGTTTTCCGACGGCGGCTCGATTTTCTACGGCCACAGGCGAATCGGGCGGGGCGGACGGATTTTTCCGTGCCTGAAGTTCCGCACCATGGTTCCGGACGGCGACAAGGTGCTGGCAGCCTATCTCGCCACCAACCCGGACGCCAACGCGGAATGGATCGCGACCCGCAAGCTGAAGAACGACCCGCGCGTCACCCGCGTTGGAGCGGTGCTGAGGAAACTCAGCCTCGATGAGTTGCCGCAGATCATCAACATCCTGCAGGGCGATATGAGCCTTGTCGGTCCGCGTCCGGTTGTGCGCGACGAGCTGGAGATCTATGGCACATCCGCCGTCTACTACCTGAAATCGCGTCCGGGCCTGACCGGCCTGTGGCAGGTCAGCGGCCGCAACGATGTGTCCTATGACAGCCGCGTCGCCTTCGACCGTCACTATGTCGAGAACTGGTCGCTGTTCGAGGACGTTCGCATCATCATCAAGACCGTCCCGGCCGTCTGGATGTCGCGCGGTTCTTACTGACCGGCCGGTGGCCAATGCCAGACATTGGCGTCGGCCATTCGACGCAAGCTCATCGGGCGATGGGGCTATAGCGGATCGGAACGTTGAGTTGAAAACAGATTTGTTCGAAACCTTTCGCAGCGGCCCGGATTCCGGCCGGCTGCGGCGGGCGCGTTTGCTGGCCACATGCCTTGCCATGGCCCTCGTCGTCCCGCACATCGCCGCCGCCGGCGACTATCGCCTCGGCTCGCAGGACAAGCTCACCATCCGCGTCGCCGAATGGCAGACCGTGGAAGGCACATTCCGTGACTGGTCGGCGGTGAATGGCGAGTACACGGTCGGTCCATCCGGCACGCTGTCGGTGCCGTTCGCCGGCGAACTGCCGGCCTCCGGCAAGACCACGTCCGAAATCGCAACGGCGATCGGCGAGGCTTTGCAGAAAAAGCTCGCTTTGTCAGACAGACCGGAAGCCTCGGTCGAGATGGCGCAGTTCCGGCCATTCTACATTTCGGGCGAAGTCCAGAACCCCGGCCAGTTTCCTTATGTGCCCGACCTGACGGTGTTGAAGGCCATCAGCGTCGCCGGAGGCATCCGGCGAAACGCCGACTACGGCCCCCAGCTCGGCAAGGACCTGGTCACCGCCAAGGGCATGTTCGACATCTCCGACGACCAGCGCATCCGACTGATCGTAAGGCGCGCCCGCATCGATGCGGATATGGCCGGAAAGGCGAGTTTCGACGTGCCGAAGGAGGTCGAGGGCGATCCGAGACTGCCAGCCATCGTGGCGGACGAGATGACGATCCTGACAGCGGACCAAAAGGCGCTGAAGCTGAAGCTTGAAGCGCTCGACGATCTCAAAGGGGTTTTGGAATCCGAGATCGAATCGCTGCAGAAGAAGATCGTCAACCAGCAGCAGCAGGTCGACTTGGCGCAGCAGCAGCTCGCCAGCATCGGCCCGCTGGCGCAGAAAGGCCTGATCGCCAACGCCCGACTGCTGGATTCGCGCCAGTCGGTTGCCGACCTGCAGGGCAAGATCCTGGACTACGAAACCGCCATCCTCACCGCCAAGCAGGCGATCAGCAAGGCGAAGCAGGATGCTATCGATGCCCAGAACACCTTGAGTTCAAGTCTCGCCACTGACCGGCAGCAGACCGAAGCCGACCTGAACGAGGCCGCGTTGAAGGTGAACATGCAGAAAGGCCTGATAGCCCAGGCCAGCGATCCCGCGATGGCGGCCGCTATGACAAATGATCAGCAGCCGACCCTGCTCTATTCGCTGGTGCGCAATGTCGACGGCAAGACCACCGAAATAGCCGCCAAGGAAGAAACCCCGGTGCTGCCCGGCGATGTGATCAAGATCAAGCTGGCGCCGCTGGCCAGCCAGTAGACCGACTTCCAACACGATCCAGTGTTTCGAGCCAGAGCCTCACCCGACAAACCGGGATGAGGCTCTGGCTCAGTTGTTTGAACCCCTGCGGAAACTATAATAGCCGTCTCGGGATCGAGGCTTCCCGTCCGAGCACATGCTTGCTCAAAAAGGAAGACCGCCCCCTTCAGCCCGCGAGATGATAATTTATGAGGGACCGGCGCCCGCCGGATGGCCGGCATACCGAGGCCAGTCAGTCTCGCCCCCGGCCGCGTCAGCCGGCTCCAGAGCCGGCGACCGCCGCCTGCGGGTAACAGGCAGCCGCGCCAGCTTGAAGAAGCTGAAATACATCAGGAAAGAACCCATGATGTAGGGGTTGAGTATCTCGACCTCGACGAAGGAGCGGATCAGCAGCAGGACCATCACGCCGAAAAGGATCACCGAGTCCGCCTGCCATGCCTTGAAGATCACCGCCGAGACGTGGCCGTAGAGCGTGCGCAGCATGATCAGCGACACCAGCGTCGCTCCGACGAAGCCGAGTTCGACGAGGGCCTCGATATAGGTGTTGTGGAAGTGGAAGCCGGTGCGGGTGGTGATGTAGAATTCGTTCCACAGCCGCTCGGCTTCAGCGAAACCCTGCACCCAATAGGCGGCATAGCCGACGCCGAGAATCGGCGATTTCTGGACCGTGTTCCAGCCTTGCTCCCACAGATAGGTTCGCCCGGTGAGCGTCGAATCCTTGCCGAAGAGGCCGAGGACGAAGTCCATCAACCCGAGATTCAAGGCGACGAAGGCCGTCACGACCAGCAGGCCGGCGCCGATCAGGAAGATGACCCGGCGATAGCGTCGTGACAGAAGTTTGCTCATCGCAAGAAGCGCCACCAGCGCCAGAACCGCGGGTATCGAGGCCATCGAGGTGGCGGAATGCGAGGCGACCAGGACATAGGCCGACAGCAGCACGACGGGCACCGCCAGGATGAAGCTCAGCCGGCCGCGCCTGTAGAACGCAAGGAAGACGACGCAGAAATAGATGCCGAGCGAGCCGACAAAGCCGATCTGGTTCTTGGAGGCGAAGGCGCCGACGAAGTTGACGGTGCCGTCGAGGACATCCTCGGAATAGTTCCCGACCTTCAGCGAATAGATGAGGACGACAAATATCCCGATCAGCGCCCCTATGGTCAGCGTGCGCACGCTGACGGTGCGCGCAGCTACGTAGGCGCAGGCAATATGGGAAAAATACTGGACCGACGTCCTTGCGGTGACGCCGGGAGCCTGCGACCAGAAAACCGAGAAGCAGACATAGGCAGCAAACAGCAGCGGCAGCCAGGCGCTGGACAGATGCCTCACAAACCGCCGGTAGTCGACCAGGATGAGCGGGAGCCAGACCGCATAGTAGGCCAGGATCAATATCTGGCCGAAGATGACCGAATAAGAAAACGCCCAGATCGAAACGGCTACGGCAAAGGCGCCATAGACCGAATTCTTCTCGGGATCGATCAGCAGGGACTTTGGAATCTTCATCTCAGAGTCCCGCCGACACGACCCAGGGCCGGCAAGCCATGAGCCGGCCGGAATCTTCGCAGACATGGGCGTGCAATAAACGGCGTCTCCATTGTGCAGTGCAATATAACCTATTGCGCCCGGCGCTCAATGGCAAATCCGGTCACCTTGTCTTACAGCGAGGCATCTGCGGAGAGATCAGCCGGTTGCGTGTCCGAGACGCTACCAAAGCGCTCCGCCGGTGATCTGGATGTTTTCCATGGTGATGCCCTTGGCGAGATCCGAGCACAGGAAGACGGCCAGAGCGGCAATCTCCTGCGGCTGCAGCAGGCGCTGCTGCGGGTTGCCCCTGGCGATCTCGGCCATCGCTTCCTCTGGCGTGCGCCCCTTGCCTTCGCGCTCGACGACCTGCGCCACATTGCGGCGCATCAGTTCGGTCTCGACCCAGGTCGGGCTGATCATAACGCAGGTGACGCCATGCGCCGCCCCTTCCAGCGCCACGCAGCGGGTGAGACCCAGCAGGCCGGCCTTGGACGCGCAGTAGGCCGGGTTGTCCTTCCACCCGACCAAGGCGGCCGTCGAGCCAATGTTGACGATGCGGCCCCAGCCGCGCTCGATCATACCCGGCAGCACGGCACGCGTGACGCGGAAGGCGCCGGTCAGGTTGGTGTCGACGATCTTGTCCCAAAGCGCGTCGGAATGGCCGCAGACCGGCTGCTCGGCGGTGGTGCCGGCGGCGTTGACCAGAATGTCGGCGGGGCCGATGGCCGTCTCGGCGTCAGCCGCGAAACGGTTGGTGACGTCGCTGTCGCGAACGTCAAGGTGTGCGGCGTGAACTTTCGTTCCATGGACGGCAAGGGCCGAGCGCACGCGCTCGATCTCGTCGGCGGCCGGATAGTAGGCGGCATCGGATCTGTCGGCACCGGCAGGCGCGATGTAGGAGCCGACGGCGACATTGGCCCCAGCCTCGGCCAAAGCCGTGGCAATGGCGAAGCCCATGCCCGAGAAACCGCCGGTCACGATGGCGCTACGGCCGGAAAGGTTGTTCATGGCGCACGGTCTCCGCTTCGTTTGGGCAGGCAATCAGTCCTGACCGGATTTGGCAATCACAGCGGCGCAGCCTCCATCGACGAGGGTTCAGGACCCCTGAAGCGGTCTGCCCAGCCATTCGCGATAAAAGCCTTCGAGGTCGGGTTCGAAATCATGCACGATGGGATAACCGGGTGCCGCCGCCTCGACCTCATGCAGCGTCCCGCACTCCGGGCAGATGAACTCCCGGATTTCCATCCATTCGGGATCAGGGAGATCGCTGTTGGGATAGATCTCGCGCAAAGCCTCCTCGGTGTTGCGCACGTTAATCACGGCGTTGAGCTTCCAGTTCTTCCGATAGTCGCCGAAGGAGTGGCCGCATTCGCAGCGGGTAATGCGCTCATCGCCACTCTGGCAGATGAACAGATGGTCCGAGACCGGCAGCAGGATCGGGTCCTTCCAGGCGACACGATCCTGATAGACGGCAACCATCTTGAAGAAACGGTCGTCATCCTTGTAGGCACTCATGATGCGCCTTGTCTGCGGCCAGGGCAGCTTGCCGGCGGCCAGATCGCCCAGAACTTCCTTGCTGTATGAGGTCATGGCTTGGCTCCCGGCGTGAAGATCGATTTGGCGTCGACGTTCCAGAAATCGCTGAATTCCTTGGTGAAGCGCGACGACAGCTTGATCGCGCTGGCGTACATTTTCTTCACTTCGGGCGCGAAGTCGGCCTTTCCGACGCGGCCACGCTCCTTGGCGATCCAATCCGCCACCGGAATCGCGTTAGCCAGGCGCTCTTTGCGCATGGCGGCGCGGCGTTCGACCGTGGCGTCGATATCGGCGACGGGATAACCGTCTTCATCGTCCTTCAGCACAATGCCGAAAACCTGGTCCGCCGCTTCACGGGTGAGAAAGCCGTTCTCGACATCCCATGCCGTCTTGATCGGATCGCGCTCCAGCACGTCGCCATAGCCGCCACCGCCATTGTAGGAATGGCTGAAGATGTCGCCGGATTTGTGCGGCGAGGTGATGTAGGGGCCTTCGACCACGACATGGTCGCCGCCGATGTTCTTCTCGTAGTCGGAGACGTCAGGGTCGATGCCGGGCGCATGCGCCAGCGG
Organism: Mesorhizobium sp. M7A.F.Ca.US.006.04.2.1; assembly: GCF_004022915.1. Classification (NCBI taxonomy): domain Bacteria; kingdom Pseudomonadati; phylum Pseudomonadota; class Alphaproteobacteria; order Hyphomicrobiales; family Phyllobacteriaceae; genus Mesorhizobium; species Mesorhizobium sp. M7A.F.Ca.US.006.04.2.1. The sequence goes on along the minus strand of NZ_RZQA01000157.1, from coordinate 399 downwards.
TTCGCCTTTTGCTGCCAGTTCGTGAATGTCTGAGTTGCGCACCGCGCGATGCTTCTGGCAGGTCGGCGCCGGATAACCACCGCACATGCCGCCATTGTCGAACACGCGCGAGGAGTGCTCGGAGGTGTGGAGCCGCAGATGTGAGGTCTTGTTGATCAGCCAGGTCGAGACGAAGGAACAGCCACCGCGATATTTGCCGGCGCCGCCGGAATTCGGCACGATCGAACGGCCGATATAGACCATCGGCATCGACTGTTCCCAGACCTCGATGTTGCCCATGTCGGATTCCGGGTTCCAGCCGACATAGGCGGTGTCGAGACCGTCCTTGATGGCGAGCGCCCCGGACCCGGCGGCAGGGCGCTCGAAAGGCGCCATGCCGAACGGCGTGCCGTGTTGGCT
>NZ_RZQA01001579.1:0-559 GCF_004022915.1 Mesorhizobium sp. M7A.F.Ca.US.006.04.2.1 | reverse complement strand
CTCCCATTCGAGGTTCTTTATCGAGGTTGGCCGCTCGGCGAGCGGCACCGAAACATTGCCCTCGACCTGGCCGAAAGCCGCTTCAATGTCGTCTGTATTGGCGGGCTTGGCGAGATACTGGCAGGCGCCGAGCTTGATCGCCTCGACAGCGGTGGCGATGCTGGCAAAGCCGGTCAACACGACGATCCGCATTTCAGGATCGTGTTCGTGCAGCGCCCTGACGCACTCAAGGCCCGAGCCGCTGGCAAGCTTGAGATCGATGACGGCATATTGGAAGGCAACGGTGCCGATCAGCGCCTGCACGCCGTCGACGCTCCGGCAGCTATGCGTTTCGTAATCACGCCGTTCGAAAGACCGGCGCAGTGCGTTGGCAAAGGCGATGTCGTCCTCGACGATCAGCAGCGTGCGTTTAGTCGGCATTGTGCCCTCGCGGAGACAGAGCAGCCAGCGGCAGATGCAACGTAACCGAAGCTCCCCCTTCGGTTCTGTTTCTTACGGTGACGCTACCCCCCAGCTTGCGGATGACATTGACGACCAGAAACAGGCCGAGCCCGCTACC
>NZ_RZQA01001578.1:0-559 GCF_004022915.1 Mesorhizobium sp. M7A.F.Ca.US.006.04.2.1 | reverse complement strand
AGAGCACACAACGAACGATGATCAGCGCCGCCGACAACAATCCGCTGAAGTTCGTTCCAGGAACCGACGAAATCCTCGAAATCATGTTCGCCCGTCGCAGGGCCGGCTATCTTGATGCCAGGCGCAGTATCGAGGACGCATTCCGCGATCTGAAGACGCACGAATTCGCCACCTATGCCGCCATGCAAGCTGCGCTCTCCCGACTGCTTGACGACCTGTCGCCCGAGGCGATCGGCAGGAAACTCCCGCCTACGTCGTTCACATCGAAGAAGGGGCAGGCCTGGGACGCCTATGTCGCGACATGGCGGACCATGGAGGAGGCACATGAAAACGGCATGCTGGACATCTTCCTGGCGTATTTCAGCGAGGCCTACGCCAAAGCCGACAAGCAAAAATAGGCGATCCAGGAAACGCCTGGCAGGGCAATCAGAAAAGTCCTCCGACGCCCGGCATCCGGTTCCAATAAACAATTTCTGAGATTACAATCGCGTACGACAGTTCGCCAAGCGGGTAAGACTCATTGACCTGGGGGTCTGCGGCAATGTCATGCTACGGCGGG
>NZ_RZQA01001577.1:0-560 GCF_004022915.1 Mesorhizobium sp. M7A.F.Ca.US.006.04.2.1 | reverse complement strand
GAACGTTGGAACGGGGCGGCCAGCACACCGGCAACCAGCATCATGGCGCCACCGCCATAGTCTGCAACGAGGTTGAGCGGCGTGACGGGACGGCCGCCGGCATGGCCGATGGCGTGCAGCACGCCGCTATAGGCGAGGTAGGTTATGTCGTGGCCGGCGCGGCCGGCGAGCGGGCCGTCCTGGCCGAAGCCGGTCATACGGCCGTAGATCAGCGCCGGGTTACGCGCCAGCACCGTTTCCGGGCCGAGGCCGAGCCGCTCCATGACGCCCGGACGAAAGCCTTCGAGCAACATGTCCGCCTTTTCGGCAAGGCGCAGCAACAGATCGGTGCCTTCACGGCGCTTCAGGTCGAGGCGCAGCACGGCGCGGCCATGGCGGTCGATGTTATACTCATCCGGCAGCGGCAGGAGCTGGCTCGTCCCCGCCCGTTCGATACGCAACAGTTGCGCGCCCATCTCCGACAGCATCAGGCCGGCCAGCGGCACGGCGCCGAGCCCGGCCATCTCGATCACCTTCAGCCCGGTCAGCGGACCGGTTTTTGCGGCAGCGGACAGGCCGGC
>NZ_RZQA01001576.1:0-560 GCF_004022915.1 Mesorhizobium sp. M7A.F.Ca.US.006.04.2.1 | reverse complement strand
ACCTTGTTCTGCTCGGAGGCCATGGTCGACTTTTCGGTGATCGCCGGCGAGACGATCACGTCGTAATGACGAAGGTCGGTCATTTAAAACGCTCCTCGAGAGCCTCGACGGCGGCCTTCGAAAGGACCAGCGTGCCGCGGCGCAGAATGTCGTAGACGTTGATGCCCTGGATGGGCAGCACGTCGATGTTGGGGATGTTCGTCGCCGCCAGCTTGAAGTTCTTGTCAAGCTCGGCGCCGCCGATCAGCAAAGCATTGGTCAGGCCCAGCGTCGCGAAATTCGCGATCAGCGCCTTCGTCTTGGCCTCGGTCAGCTTCAGCTCGTCGATGATGATGATCGACGCGCTCTTGGCCTTGGCCGAGAGAGCATGCTTGAGGCCGAGAGCGCGAACCTTCTTCGGCAGTTCGTGCTCGTGGCTGCGAACGACCGGGCCGTGGGCCTTGCCGCCGCCGCGGAACTGCGGAGCGCGTGCCGAATGGTGACGGGCGCGGCCCGTACCCTTCTGCTTGTACATCTTGGCGCCGGTGCGCGCGATCTCGGCGCGACCCTTGGTCTTGTGC
>NZ_RZQA01001575.1:0-567 GCF_004022915.1 Mesorhizobium sp. M7A.F.Ca.US.006.04.2.1 | reverse complement strand
TTATAAGAGACAGGTGTAGATCGACACCGACCAGGTGCCGCGCATGGCGTTGGGGGCGAGCGGCAGGTCGACGGCATGGCCGCCGGCCGATGCGCCGTCGCTGACGATACGGCGGTCCTCGACGCCGTCGGGGCGCGAGAAGATGAAGGTCAACGGCAGGTTTTCGACCGCCTTGGCGGCACCGTCGCGAGCAAGTGCGGCGACATGAACATCCTCGCCGGCGCGGTAGATACCGCGTTCGGTCCAGGCATAGACGTCGAGCGCACCTGGCGCCGCGCGCCCGGTGACGCCGCGGTCGGACAGGTCGAAGCCGGCCCGGCCCATGTCGAGGAAGACGAAGTCATTGTCGCCCTGCTTTGCCATCAGCACGGCCGGCACCATGCCGCCGTCGCCGCGCGTCAGGCCGGGGTTGAAGACGGCATGGCCGTCGGCATCCGACGTCGCCGTGCCCAGAACCTCATTGTTCCTGGCGACCAGCGTCAGTTCGGCGCCGGCGATCGGCTTGGCGCTGCCCAGCGAACGGGCAAAGACATTGAGCCCGTCCTGACCGGTATAGGTCGACAGGCC
>NZ_RZQA01001574.1:0-568 GCF_004022915.1 Mesorhizobium sp. M7A.F.Ca.US.006.04.2.1 | reverse complement strand
GCTCAGGGGCCGCTTGTCTCGGTGGGGCTTCCGGTTCGATGCGGAATGCCGCCGGCTTGCGGGGCGCGGTCATGCCAGATGATCTCCGATCAGGAACTGCAAGGCACGGTCGAGCCTGATATGCGGCAGCGACAGCGTGACGCCTTCGGCCGTGCGTTCGAGCTTTGGGGGACGGAAACGGACGAAGCGGATTGCAGGGTCCGCGGAGTCCTGCCTGTGATCGGCTCCCGAAACATCGAAAACCGCATCAATATTCTCCGGTAAGTCACCGGGAAATATGGCTGTTTCAGTTTTTCCATCGAAGGTTTCGCCGTTGATCTTCTCACCGGCTATCGGCGTGCCGATGATGACGGGAAGCGTCTCCCGGCCTTGCCTGACGGTGCCTTCGCGCGTCGCGCGCACCGCCGCCATGGCGACCACATCGACATCGGCGCCGGTGAAATTCGCCCGTGCCACGGCGCGGTCGGCAAGCCGCCGCACGATCGCCTGCAGCCGGTCATGGCTTTCGTGATGCAGATGGTCGGCCTTGGTCGCGGCAACCAGGATGCGGTCGATGCGCCGCGAGAAC
>NZ_RZQA01001573.1:0-569 GCF_004022915.1 Mesorhizobium sp. M7A.F.Ca.US.006.04.2.1 | reverse complement strand
CGTGAGCCCCAATCAAGAAGTCGGGCATCACCTTCTCTCGAGGTCCGCCCAACCGCCGATAGACCGAGAACGCTCTCGACGCAGCAAAGGCCGCCTCGAACGGGAGACTTTCGCGCCGGAACTCGTCTTCAGGCAAGGCATCATCGACATCGTCTATCGCCTCATAGCGCATCGAAAACTCGGCGTAGATAATCTGATTGATGACCAGGCTGCCTTGCTCGAGGGCAGACACCATTTTGGACCACGACCACTTTGACCAGACGGGATCGCGAACGGCGATATCGACAAGCACGTTGGTGTCGACAAGCGTCGCCAAGATTAGCGATCCCGGGTCAAAGCCATGACGGCATCGGCATTCATTGTCTGATCGCCGCTGCCCTCAAGCCGATCGAGCGCAGCAAGAAAACGATCGAGTCTTTCGCGGTCGGCCAACCGCCCCTTGTCATGCTTCGGCGTGATCGTGATCTTGCCGCCCTCGATGCCGAAGATGACTTCGCTGTTGGCGCCAATCCCAAATGTCTCCCGCAGATCCCGTGGGATTGTCACTTGACCTTTGCTCGTCACACGCA
>NZ_RZQA01001572.1:0-572 GCF_004022915.1 Mesorhizobium sp. M7A.F.Ca.US.006.04.2.1 | reverse complement strand
ACGATCTGCATCGCCTTGATCTGGTCGTCGACCTGCAGTCGAAGGAAGACGTCAGCTACATCTTCATCTCGCATGATCTGGCCGTGGTGCGTTACCTCTCCGACAAGATCGCCGTGCTCTATCTCGGCCGCATCATGGAGCTCGGACCGTCGGAAGAGGTCTTTTCCGGGCCGCATCATCCCTACACCGAAGCGCTGCTGTCGGCCGTGCCCAAACTCGACCAGACCGAGACGGCGCGCATTCGTCTCGACGGCGAAATCCCGAGCGCCACCAATCCGCCGTCGGGCTGCGTGTTCCACACGCGCTGCCCGCGCAAGATCGGTCCGATCTGCGAACAGCAGGAGCCGCCGCTGAGCGAGGCCCAGCCCGGCCATTCGATCCGCTGCCACATTCCATATGCCGAACTGGCCAGGCTGCAGAGAGCGGCCGTGACCGAGCCGGCATAGCGAGCGTCACCATCACCCGCGTGGCTTGGCCGGTCAGATCCGGCCGGCCATGCTGAGAGCACGGTCGCCTTCCGAAAAGCCCTGCCCTTCGGCCCAGTCTCTGGCCAGCGTGCGCAGGCCTGTGAG
>NZ_RZQA01001571.1:0-573 GCF_004022915.1 Mesorhizobium sp. M7A.F.Ca.US.006.04.2.1 | reverse complement strand
CATCTCACAGCCTCTTTTCGACAAGCACCTCGACGCGGCGGTTCAAGGCCCGCCCCTCGCGCGTGCTGTCGGTGGCGACTGGATCGGTGGCCGCGCGGCCCTCGGAATGGACGCGATCCCGCGGCACTCCGTTCTGGACCAGCATGTCGGCAATCGTCTGGGCGCGAGCCTCCGACAGTCGCTGGTTGGTCGACAGCGGATTGGTCTTTTGCAGGGGAACGCTGTCGGTATGACCGACGACGGTGATGTTTCCGATCAGCTCCTGGTTGGCGAGGATCACCTTGGCGAGCGACCCGATCAGGGGCTCGAAGCCTTCGGTCAGTTGTGGCCGTGACGACTGGAACAGTTCGGGATTGGAGGCCTGGATCGTCAGCTTGGCCAGCGAAACGCTTTCGGTGCCGCTGAGGGCGGATTTGAGGTCGGCGGGCGCCCCGGCCTGAAATTCCGGCAACAGCGCAAAATCCACCTTCTCCGGCGGCGGGGCATCGACTTTGGGCGACGTGCGGGTGATGTCGCCGCGCGCGGGCGGCGGCAGCGCGCGAACAAGTGCGGAGAGCTCGACCGCCTGGCTGC
>NZ_RZQA01001570.1:0-575 GCF_004022915.1 Mesorhizobium sp. M7A.F.Ca.US.006.04.2.1 | reverse complement strand
AGAGAGGCATGGGCATGGGCTTTTGCTGACGATGCGTTAATGGGACAGGGGCGCCCGCTTCCGGGAACACGAGCGGCCGCGCTTATCGACCTGCTTAAGCCCGACGAAGACGACCCGGCTGAACCGGGCACCCGGCTGGAATAAATCAGCAAACCCATCGAATGTGCAATTTGGCCCTGTCATCCACGGCAGCGTTGCAGACACATCCTTGATGAAACCGACCTTTGTGCCCGTTTCAGTTCAGTCGGTCTTGCGCGTGGGCTCCAGACTCCCGACCATCGTAGCCGAGTAGCAGGCATCACAGGCCTCGTGCGGCTCAGCCGGCCACTGGACAACGCTACAGCATTGATCACTCAACCGATTTCGGAGATCGCCGACTTCTCTTGCGTTCACACGCCAGAGATCGCTAGTCTAAACCTGCGGCGCGAAGTTCCTTACATCGATAAAAGCACACGCGCTCAGAAGCGGATCGCAGGCTTTTGTTGTCCACCTGTGTGGTCGCCGGATGCGCCGAAACGTAAGGACTTTCGCCTCGCCGACCGGAGTCGCCGACCGTGCGCGCAAAGCCGCAGAGC
>NZ_RZQA01000156.1:0-9355 GCF_004022915.1 Mesorhizobium sp. M7A.F.Ca.US.006.04.2.1 | reverse complement strand
CCATCATGTGGGGCACGATCGTTCGGCAGCAGTGGAAGGTGCCATTGAGTCCGACCTGAACCACCTCGGCGAAGGCTTCCGGCGGATACTCCCAAGTTGGCATATTAGGGCCAACCAAGGCGGCGTTATTAACTAGGATGTCGACCTTGCCGTAGCGCTCGACAGTTGCCTTTGTCGCAGCCTCAACTGAGGCGAGCACGCCGATATCGGCTGTCAGGCACTGGACGCGGTCTGAGGCTCCGACCTTCTCGGCGCAGACACCGAGCACCATCTCGTCGCGGTCCCAGATGGAGACACTCGCACCTGATTCGAGCATACGCTTGACGACGGCAAACCCGATTCCTTGAGCGCCTCCCGTGATGACTGCGGTTCGGCCTGCGAGATCATATTCATTCATGTATAGACGGTTCCTGACTTTCCGCTGGCGCCCCGGCTACGCCGGACGTGAGCAATTTCATTTTGTGTTTTCTGCCAAACCGGAATACGACCTTATTGGAGACATGATGGGCAGCGCGAAGACTTGATTGGGAACGGGTGCGTCGTGATCCGCGATGAGCCCCGGCGCAGCTGAACATTCGCGATTGTCGATCCCTTCCTTGGCACCAGGATCGTGGACAGTGGTCGGCCAATCCAGCATGGAGCTTTGCGACGAATGCGTTTTGACCTGTTGTCATTGGAATTGTTCGTCGCAGTCTGTGAGGAGCAAAGCATTGCCAAGGCCGCTGACCGCGAGCACATAGCTGCATCTGCAATCAGCAAGCGCATTTCCGATCTCGAGGCCCGGCTCAAGACACCGCTGTTCTTGCGTGGTTCCAAGGGGTTGGAACTCACCGCAGCCGCCAATTCCCTGCTGTACCACGCCCGCGTGGTCATGCGCGACCTGCGCCAGATGGAATCCGAGCTGTCCAATCATGCCAGCGGCGTGCGTGGCCACGTCCGCGTCTATGCCAGTGTTTCCACCATCATCCAACACCTGCCGCGTGACCTGCGCGAGTTCCTCGCCCTACACGACGCCGTGCGCATTGACCTGCAGGAAGGAACAAGCCAGGAGGCGCTCGAGGCGGTGGCGGAGAACGCCGCCGATATCGGCGTCTTCGGCGGCGTTGTGCCGCGCCAAGGCTTGAAGATCATCCCGTACCGTGTCGACCGCATTGTCGCACTCGTTCACAAGGACCACCCGCTGGCGGACCGCACGATCGTCAAGTTTGCTGAGTTCACCGATTTCGATCTAATCGGGCCGATGAAGGGATCCTTCCTCGACTCGCTTGTGCTACGCGCTGCTTCCGACCTCGCCCGCTCGTTGCGGATGCCAGTCCGCGTGAACGGTTTCGAGACCGTATTCAGCATGGTTGAAGCCGGACTGGGGATCGGCCTGGTCCCGGAGAAATGCGCCGAGCGCTATGTGACCAGCGGCAACACCGTCGCCATCGTCCTTGACGAACCCTGGGCCGAGCGCCAGTGGAACCTTTGCGTGCAGGCAAGCCAGACCATGCCGCCGCCCGTGCGGCTGCTGCTCAACCATCTCACCAACAGCGAAACCCGATAAGGCCGCTTGATTTCGCCGGCCGTCCTCGTCGGCGCGGTCCGCCCGCGACCGCCGGGGCGCGTTCGCCTATGGCGATGGGCTGTTTCCGAAGGACGACTTCGAGGATGCACGCGACACTCCTATAAGACACCCGAAAGGGCGCGCGCCGTGGTGGTTTGCGCTCCTGTGAAATCCATCTGGAGGAATAGGACGTGAAAATCGCGGTACTTCCCGGCGACGGCATCGGCAAGGAGGTGACCGCTGAGGCGGTCAAAGTGTTGCGCTCACTTGCCGGCGCTGGACTCGCCTTCGAGATGACCGAAGCCATCATCGGCGACGAAGGCATTCAGACCGTCGGCGATGCGTTGCCGGCGAAAACGCTTGAACTCTGCCGTGCGGTTGACGCTATCCTGCTTGGCGGTACCGGTGTGCCCGCCGACGAGCACCGCCCACCATCCGAAGGCGCTGGAAACGGGTTGTTGCGGCTTCGCCGGGCGCTGTCGCTCTATGCCAATTTTCGTCCGGTCCTGCTCTATCCCGAATTGCTCGACGCCTCGACGCTGAAGCCGGAGGTGGTCGAAGGCGTCGATATGCTGATCCTGCGGGAGTTGAATGGTGACCTGTATTTCGGCGAGCCCCGCGGCATCTCTGTCAACGCGGCCGGGGAGCGCGAAGGCATCAACACAATGCGCTACACCGAGAGCGAGATAGACCGTATCGCCCATGTAGGCTTCAAGGCGGCACAAAAACGCGGCAGGAAGCTGTGCTCTGTCGACAAGTCGAACGTGCTGGAGACAATGATGTTGTGGCGCGAGGTGGTGACCCGCGTCGGCAAGGACTATACGGATGTGGAACTGACCCATCTCTATGTCGATGCAGCCTCCATGGCGCTGATCCGCAATCCCAGGCAGTTTGACGTCATCGTCACCGGAAATGTCTTCGGTGACATCCTCTCCGATGCCGCGGCGATGCTTGCCGGTTCAATCGGCATGCTGCCGTCGGCCTCGTTGGGTGTCGGAAACAAGGGGCTCTACGAACCTGTCCACGGCACCGCACCCGACATTGCGGGCCGCAATATTGCCAATCCGCTGGCAGCGATTTTGTCGGTAGCGCTGATGCTGCGCTATTCTTTCTCGCTGGAAGATGAGGCCGCGCGGGTCGAGGCTGCGGTCCGTTCGGTGCTTGCCGCCGGCTACCGAACCGCCGACATTATGCGGCCCGGCTGTCGCAGGGTCTCCACCAGCGAGATGGGTGACGCCGTTGTAGCGGTTCTCGTCGCCGGAACCAGCAGGCAGGCCGTCTGCTGATCGGTCCGATGCGTCGCAAGTTCCTAGAAAGGAGAGTCCCTCTCCCGCCTGGGCGTCTTCAATCCAGGTCTGACGCTCGACTGAAATCCCAGTGGGCGCAAAAGGAGTACGACACGCGATGAAATTGCTGCGCTATGGCGAGCCGGGTGAGGAAAAGCCTGGCATTCTCGACCGCGAGGGCCTCATTCGTAACCTGTCTGGCCATGTCTGCGATATTGCCGGCGGGACGCTGTGTCCCATTGGTCTCGACGCGCTCCGTGCGATCGATATCGCCAGTCTCCCGGTCGTCGACGGTAATCCACGCATCGGCCCTTGCGTCGCCGGGACCGGAAAATTCATCTGCATCGGGCTGAATTATTCTGACCATGCCGAGGAAACCGGCGCCACGGTGCCGTCGGAGCCGATTATCTTCATGAAGGCAACTTCGGCGATCACCGGCCCATACGACCGGGTCGAGATCCCACGCGGTTCCGAAAAGACCGACTGGGAGGTCGAACTCGGCGTCGTTATCGGCAAGACCGCGAAATATGTCTCGGAGGACGAGGCGATGGACCATGTCGCTGGCTATTGTGTCGTCAACGACTTATCCGAGCGCTCCTTCCAGGCCGAACGACAAGGTCAGTGGACCAAGGGCAAGTCGGCCGACACCTTCGGCCCGCTCGGGCCCTGGCTGGTCACCGCGGACGAGGTGTGCGATCCACAGCCGCTGAAGATGCATCTTGAGGTCAATGGCAAAGCCTTCCAGAACGGCTCGACAGCGACCATGGTCTACGGCGTGAGGCACTTGGTATCCTATCTGTCGCAGTTCATGAGCCTGCGCCCCGGCGATATCATTTCCACTGGCACTCCGCCCGGCGTCGGCCTCGGTCAGAAGCCGAATATTTTTCTCAAGGCTGGCGATGTCATTACCTTGGGCAGCGAGGGTCTTGGCGAACAACGCCAGCAATGCATTCAGGCGTAGCGATCGGATGCTCCATGACCGTCGACCCGACGCCTTTGACGTGGGTGGCAGCGATTTAAATCCTCGAAGCTCGACGATTTCCGGTCGCCATCCCGATTAGGGGCCTTCCTATCGCCCATCAATGTTGGCATCTGACATTTCTAGACCCGCCGGAGCAGGCATGCACTTCAATTTTTCCGACCTCAAGCCCATTGAGCGATACAAGCTCCTGTCCTCCACCATCACGCCCCGCCCAATAGCCTGGGTTTCCACCATCAGCGAAGCCGGTCAACGCAACGCCGCGCCGTTCTCCTTCTTCAATGTTTTCGGCGAGGATCCGCCGGTTGTCGGATTCTCGATCAACGACCGCAGTCCGGGCGACCGGAAGGACACAGGCCGTAACATCCGCGCCACCGGCGAGTTCGTCGTCAACCTAGTCGACGAGGATCAGCTGAAGGCGATGAACGTCACGGCCACTGAATACGGCCCGGCCGTCGACGAGTTCACCGTCTCCGGCCTGAGCTCGCAGGCCTCGCTTTCGATCGGCGCGCCGCGCATCGCAGAAAGTCCGGTGTCCTTCGAGTGCAAGCTGATGCAAATCGTCGAGCTGGGGTCAAACCGTTCGCTTATCCTCGGCCATGTGCAAGTCATGCATATCCGCAACGACCTGCTCATCAATCCGGAACGCTTCCATGTCGATACGGCGAAGATGCGCGTCGTCGGGCGGATGCAGGGTAACAACTACATTGTCTGCGACGACATTTTTGAGATGGCACGCCTTCAGCCATAAGCCTGATTGCGGGAATAGAAGCGGCGCTTCCTTCACGGTGTTCGGTGCTCGTCGAGCGGGTGTCAGGCCGCGGAGCGAGAGCGACCCTATGGAGTTTTGGCGTATAACCGAGGCAAGTCGTTCGAGCCATGGATGACCCTAGCTGTGTCCCGATAGCGTTGCTTTCTGTAGCGGTTGTGGCTCAAACAGCAGCGAACACGATCGTTGCTAGCGGCGTAGAGAACGGTGCATCCGCGACTGCGTGGTCTCAAAGCGCAGCCGACAATAACGCCATTTGGCCCTTTCGTGTCAGTCGGTGACAGCCCCGATACTGAGCCATGGCGTCGCTTGCGCCGACGCTTTCTCATGATCTTTGATCGCCGGCAGTTCCGCCAGAGTGTCGTCGATGAAATCATTGCCCTTCAGCAGTCGCTCCCGGTCTGAATCGACAATCAAGAACGGCACTGTGCCAAGCCGCAGGTGGCTGAGCTCGCGCCTTTCCAGGTCCACCGTGAAGCGCGCTTCCTGCGGATTCGCCGCCGCGCGCAGGCACTCTGCTAGCACGTCCTCACTGACGGTCGCAGGAATGATGCCGTTGTTGATGCAGTTCGCCTTGAAAATATCGGCGAACATGGAGGAGATCAGGCAGCGTATGCCAAATGATTTCAGTGCCCAGGGCGCGTGCTCGCGCGACGAACCGGAGCCGAAATTACGCCCCGCGATGATGATCGTCGCCTCGTCATAGGGCTGCTTGTTGAGGATAAAGTCCGGATCTGGTGTGCCGTCTGGTCTGTAGCGCAGGCTATGAAACAGGAACGGTGCCATCGCGTTGCGATCCGGCTTGCGCAGGAACTGCTGGGGATAGATCAGGTCTGTGTTGATGTCGGACATCGGAAAGGGCGCGGCGATGCCGCTGTGTCCGGAGATCGGTTCCATATTCGCCTCAGATCAGTTCGCGCACGTCTGTCAAATGGCCGGTGATCGCCGCTGCCGCGGCCATGGCGGGGCTCATCAGATGCGTACGCGCACCGCGCCCCTGTCGCCCTTCGAAATTCCGGTTCGATGTCGATGCGCATCGTTCGCCAGGTTTCAGCCGCTCGCCATTCATCGCCAGGCACATCGAGCAGCCAGGCTCACGCCAGTCGAATCCGGCCTCGATGAAGATCTGGTCGAGTCCCTCCTGCTCAGCCTGGTCCTTGACCGGCCCCGAACCAGGCACAATCCAGGCAGTCGTACCGTCGGCGACCTTGCGCCCCCGCACCACTACGGCCGCGGCCCGCAAATCCTCGATGCGGCCATTGGTGCACGAGCCGATGAAGACGTGATCAACGTGGATGTCGGTCAGCGCCTGTCCGGGCTGCAGGCCCATGTAGTCGAGTGCGCCTTGGATACTGGTGCGCTCGCTCTCGTTGTCGCAGGACGAAGGGTTTGGCACCCTGCCTACGATCGGCAGCGATTGGCCGGGATTGGTGCCCCAGGTGACGAAGGGCACTACGTCGGATCCGGCGATTTCGACATCCGCGTCGAAGAACGCATCCGGATCTGACTTCAGCGAGCGCCACGAATCCACTGCCCGGCCCCACATTTCGTCCTTCGGCGAGTATTTGCGTCCTTCCAGATAGGCGATGGTCTTCTCGTCGGGCGCCACCATGCCGGCGCGCGCGCCGCCCTCGATCGACATGTTGCACAGCGTCATGCGCTGTTCCATGGTCAGCGCCCGAACCGCCTCTCCCTGGTATTCGATGACGTGGCCGGTACCACCTGCCACGCCAATCCTATGCAGAATCGAAAGGATTAGGTCTTTCGCCGTTGCGCCGGAGGGCAGTTCGCCCTTCACGTTGACACGCATCGACTTGGACTTGCGCTGCACGATGGTCTGCGTCGCCAGCACGTGCTCGACCTCGGAGATACCGATGCCAAAGGCGAGTGCCCCGAATGCGCCAAGGGTGGAGGTGTGGCTGTCGCCGCACACCACCAGAGCGCCGGGCAGCACAAAGCCGAGTTCAGGCCCGATCACGTGGACGATACCCTGCCGGCGGTTGCCGACCGAATAGACGTCGATACCGGCCTGCCCGCAGTAGGCCTCAATGTCCTGGACCATCTTGCGTGCGTCCTCGTCCTCATAGGCGATCCCGTTGACGCGGGGCGTCGTGGGAACGACGTGGTCGGCCACGCCGATCGTCAGATCGGGACGGTGCACCTTGCGCCCGCGCGCACTTAGCCCCGAAAATGCGTAAGTCGCGACACCTTCATGAACCAGATGTCGGTCGACAAAGAGAATGGCCCTGTTGTCGCCCAGCGGCTTGACGACATGGGCATCCCAGATTTTTTCATACAGCGTCTTCGCCATGGTGACCTCTTCGCGGCGCCGCCTGATTGCATCTGCCGAGGACACTCGCTGAACGGCGCATGCGACTGGACACCAGGCGCTCGTCATCGGCGAAATCCTCAGAGGTATCAGGCCGCCTGCAATCTAGGAGTTAGCCCACACGCCTTGAAGGCTCATTTCGACATGGCTCCGTCGCGAACGACGATGCGGATCACGCCCTGGTCCAGTTTGCCCGCCGCATCTTCAAAATCAGCGGAGCGGCTGGACAGTTCTGCCTCCCAGCCCTGTCAGGTGTTGGTCGGCATTCCCAAGCCGACGCCAAAAACGGTCGGTCATGAAGGCTCCGATCCCGGCACGCCTTCCTACACGCAACGAGAAGTACGGAGAATTGTCAGACACCAAGATAGTCGAGTAGACTTTCTTCCTCCGCAGCCATCTGGAGATTCGTCAATTCCTTTACGATCTTCCCGTTCTCGATCATGTAGTATCTGTCCGTAACCTCAGCCGCAAACTGAAGATTCTGTTCGACCAATAGAATTGTCAGACCGGTCGACTTGATATCATTAATGATCGCACCGATTGCATCGACAACTACAGGAGCCAAGCCCTCGGTTGGCTCATCAAGCAGGAGGAACGACGCTCCCATATAGAGCGGACGCGCGATCGCCAGCATCTGCTTCTCTCCGCCAGACAGAGACGCTGCTTTTTGCAGGCGCCGCGCCTTGAGAATGGGGAAATGCTGGTAGATCCGTTCAAGTGGCCATCCTGTGGTTTTGTTCGGCCGACCGATGGTCAGATTTTCATGGACGTTCAATGTCGAAAATATGCCGCGGTCCTCAGGGGCAAAGCCCACTCCCATCCTGCAAATGCGCTCGGGCGAAAGGTCGATGATTTCCGAGCTGCCAAAACGGATGCTGCCCGTCCGGCGCGGTATGTCACCAATGATGGATTTAAGCAGCGTGGTCTTGCCGGCGCCGTTGCGCCCCACCAGCGTCACGACCTCGCCTGCGTCGACTGACAGGCCAACACTCTGCAATATATGGCTTTCACCATAATAGGCATCGAGATTTCTTATCTCCAACATACTCAATGGCGTTTTCCCAGATAGGCTTCGATTACGCGAGGGTCCGTTCGTACGTCGTCATAGCGCCCGCGAGCGAGCAGAGCACCCTGCTGCATGACGATGATTTCGTCGGCGACATCGGCGATGACTCCAAGATTGTGCTCCACAACGATGATCGTGCGCTCGCGGGACAATTGGGCGATTAGGTCAGTTGTGCGTGACACGTCCGCACTCGTCATCCCTGCGGTCGGTTCGTCGAGAAGAAGGATCGCCGGGTGCGCCGCCAAGGAGATCGCGAGTTCCAAGGCCCGTTTGCGGCCATAGGAAAGATCACTGGCCGGCCGCTCGCGCAAAGATGGCGGAATGCCGACTTGATCCAGCAAAGCGTTGGCTTCAGGTCTGTGGTTTTCGTGCCAGCCTGACTTCGCCAGCACTTTGGCGCCCCCATCCGCTCGCCGTTGCACCGACAGGACAACATTGTCCATGACCGCCAGATTGGGAAAAATGCTGGTGATTTGAAAACTTCGCACGATCCCGCGCCGGGCAAACTGTTCGGTGCGCAGCGAAGTCATGTCTTCACCATTAAACAGCAGACGACCACGCTTGGGCCGATAAAAACCGCTCAAGACATTGAACAGAGTGGTCTTGCCGGCGCCGTTCGGTCCGATGATCCCGTAAACCGGCTTTTTCTCGAACTTCAAGCTAATGTTGTTGATGGCCGTGAAACCGCCAAAGCTCATTGTGACCGATTGCAGTTCAAGGAGCGGCACGTCTGTCGAACCCGCCCCGTAGACGGAGTTACTAGCGCCAGGATCAGGCATCGGCCACCTCTCCGGTTGTTGCAATCTGGTTCGGGTTTGCAGCGTAAAGCTCACCCTTTGCCGGCATATCGGGCGACGTGGCGCGATCGACCGAATGATGCACGATCTCGCCGAGTATTCCGCGTCGGAACAACAGCACGACGGCCACGAACAGAAGGCCGAGGAACAGGCTGCCATTGTCCGTGATTGACGACAACGTATTGCGCATGAGCAAAACGATGCCACTGCCTAAAAATGGGCCGAAGATGGTACCGGCGCCGCCAAGCAGCGTCATCATGATAGGCTCTCCAGAAGCGCGCCATGAGACCATTTCAAGGGTAACAAACTGATGGTTAAGGGCATAGAGAGCGCCGCCGATCGAGCACACCACTGCCGAAAATACATACGCCTTCACACGCAAGCCGTAGACGCTGTAGCCAAGACTCATCATGCGCTGCTCGTTCTCGCGGGCGCCGAGAAGCGCAAGGCCATACGGCGACTTTAGAAGTCGAATTGTCGTGATAATCACCAAGGCAGCGGCAGCGAGGCAAACATAATAGAAGATCCGGTCGTCCTTGAGGTCCAAGCCCAGGAGCGTTGGTCGAACCAATCCGTGCAACCC
>NZ_RZQA01001569.1:0-581 GCF_004022915.1 Mesorhizobium sp. M7A.F.Ca.US.006.04.2.1 | reverse complement strand
GGCGCCAGGCTTGACCTGCGGGGATTGTTCCGTTCGAGGACCTTATGCGTGGCCGCGCTTCATGCGCGCCTGTTTCAGGATGGCGCGCCAGCGGATCATGTCGAACGGAATCGGCTCGTTGTTGTTGGCGATGTGGAAGATCTCATTGTTGACGTTCTTGAGCGAGCGCCAGAAATCGTAGTCGGTGATGCGCGGATCGGCAGCCAACCTGTCCACCTCGACCTTGATGTCGGTTTTCATGCACTTTCCTCGAACCGGCGCCGCGCCGCCCGTGTCGCTACCTCGATGCAGATCGTTTTCGACCGGCCCGCTGAGTCGCGCAACGGCTCAAATGGCTTGTTCCCGTTAAAACCTTGGTAAGGTTAACGAGGGCGCCGCATCGCTTCAAGCGCCGCCGCCGGTCGACGGCAAGGTTCTGCGATTTTAGATCGCCGGTGTGGCTTTGAAGCCGGAAACGAGACGTGTCGGCATCGCCCTATTTGCGTTTGATGCCGATCGAGCGGCCGGCCCGTTCCGGCATCGGCAGGGCCGAATGGGCGGCGCGTATGTCTTCGACCCTGGCCAGCACATCGGCGGGGGAG
>NZ_RZQA01001568.1:0-581 GCF_004022915.1 Mesorhizobium sp. M7A.F.Ca.US.006.04.2.1 | reverse complement strand
AGCTTGTGTGCCTATACACCGGGAAAAAGTCAGCCGACCAAAATTTGATCGCGGCCTTGCTTCACGCCAGTCGCGCCCAGCTGGACGTGGAAGCATCCAAGGCCAATCGCCCGGCCAGAATTGACTGAGTGCCTGCATCTGCTCGACGTGACCTCTCACCGGGTTGTCTCCTCGACGGAGCTACGTCCGAGACGAAGCCCAAAGGCGCGACCGACTGAGACGCAGAGCAGAATTCCCGCAGGCGACAGGACGAATATCCTGACCGCGACACGATAGCCAGCAGGTCACCGAATGGACCTTTGGAAGTCATGGCAGCGGGTTGGACTTCGATCGAGATAGCCGAGGCCATCGAGCATCCGGCCGTGGCCGACCGTCGTGGGCGCGAGGAAAACGCTGCTCTAGATCCTGCTGCTCGCACGAGCATTTTTACCCCAGGGCCATAAATTTTGCACTGACCTGAGGAACACGCATCTGCAGTCGAAGTTCGGGATGTGCTTGGTGAGGACGACTCCCTCCTTGAAACGACCAAGCTCTGGTGCGAGGGCCCGCCTCCGGTTCCGAGACCCGGGCCTGTGCAATGC
>NZ_RZQA01001567.1:0-585 GCF_004022915.1 Mesorhizobium sp. M7A.F.Ca.US.006.04.2.1 | reverse complement strand
CCTTATCATGGTTGTCGCGGCACGTCATATGTCTCGAGCTTCACACCCCGAAAAACGCCGATCGTTGCCCGCGCCGGCGGCTCAGGCTGCACATATTTGACCACTTCCTTGACGACCGGCTGCGGTGCCGCCATCACGATCGGAGCAATCTTTACCTTGCCCAACTCGTCGAGGCGGCTTCCCACCCGCTCCACAGCCTGGGTCAACCCGGCAATCTTGTCCTCGGCGCGCTTGCGCTCGGCTGCTGCCTCCGCTTCCGCTGCTGCCTTCTTGTCGAGCTCCGCCTGCCTGGCGGCGACATCGGCCGGCGTTTCGCCGGTCAGGTCGGAAAGCGTCACCCGCTCGGTCATTTCGCCCTTGCTGGCGGCGGCCTGGCGAAGCGCCAGCGACAATTGGCCGGCGCCTGCCGCAAGCGTCAGCTTCTGCGCGTCCTTGGTGCTGGCTTCCAGCGTTACGGACTTCACCACGGTTGGGCTGTCCTTGCTCACATCGGCCACCTGGTCGATGGCGAGCACCTTCATGCTCTGCAGCAGCACATCGACGAAACTCTTGTCCGCTCCATCATCGCCGCGCACCGTTCGCGTC
>NZ_RZQA01001566.1:0-586 GCF_004022915.1 Mesorhizobium sp. M7A.F.Ca.US.006.04.2.1 | reverse complement strand
AAGCAAGATGGGCTTCAAGCCGGGCTCGGTGATGCGGCTCGACAATGCGCTGAAGATGATGCTGGTCAAATCGGCCAACGACATTGCCATGGCTGTCGGCGAAAATGTCGGCGGTTCGCAGGCGGCCTTTGCCGACCGGATGAACGCCGAGGCGACCCGGCTCGGCATGAACGGCACGCATTTCGTCAATCCGAACGGGCTCTATTCGCCGGATCAGTACACGACGGCGCGCGACCTCGCCGTGCTGGTGATGGCGATCCGCCGCGAATTTCCGCAATATGTGCCGTGGTTCTCGATCGAGGGCCTTGCCGTCGGCAAGAAGGCGATCCCCAACTACAATCTCTTGATCGGCCGCTATCCCGGTGCCGATGGCATGAAGACCGGCTTTGTCTGCCCCTCCGGCTTCAACATGATCGGTTCGGCGACGCGCAACGGGCGCACGCTGGTCGCGGTTGTGCTTGGCGAGAAGTCGGCGGTCACCCGCGCCGAGACGGCGGCAAAACTGCTCGATCAGGGGTTCGACACGCCTGTCGCCGGCTCGGCCACCGTCACCACGCTGGCGCCCTATGGCGACACGGTCTCACCC
>NZ_RZQA01001565.1:0-589 GCF_004022915.1 Mesorhizobium sp. M7A.F.Ca.US.006.04.2.1 | reverse complement strand
CGCCCATTCGGCGCTGCGCTACAACGAGATCTATCCGCAGCGCCACGACAAGGACCGGCTGGAGCCGGGCGTCAATGCGATCGAGATCGCCGCCCGCTTCATTGCCGCCGTGCGCCAGTATGAGCTGGACCGGACGCGAGCAAAATCGCATCCGCTGCTGCCGCTCGGCATGAACACCATCAACATCGGCGTCATGCATGGCGGCACCGGCCTTGGCGAGCACGGCCTGCCGACCGTGATGACCAACCCGGCCATCATTCCCGATGTCGCGGTGCTCGATCTCGACATGAAATTCCTGCCCGACGAGAATTCGGCCGACTACCGCCGCGATTTCGAGGCGTTCGTCCACCATTTCGCGCAGACCGATGCGTGGCTGCGCGACAACCCGCCTGCGATCCAATGGGAGCTCGGCGGGCTGCATTTTCCGCCGATGAACACGCCGGTCGACCATCCGCTGGTGAGATCGCTGATGAAGCGCAAGGCCATGGTCGGCAAGGCGCCGCAGGCGCGTGGCTTCGTCGCCGTGTGCGATGCCGCGCACTATGCCGGCGCCGGCGTCGACGGTGTCATCTTCGGCCCGTCAGGCGAC
>NZ_RZQA01001564.1:0-590 GCF_004022915.1 Mesorhizobium sp. M7A.F.Ca.US.006.04.2.1 | reverse complement strand
ACGCCCCGGGGGGTGATCAGCGGCCCGCCGATGCCGGGCACGCCGACCTTCAGCGGCAGCGGCAGCGGCGTCATGTCGTAGACGGTGCCGTTGCGGTGCTTGTAGGCGATCTTGCCGGTCCTGAGATCGGCACCGGCGACATAGCCCCAGGGCGGCGCCTGGCAAGGAATGCCGAGCGGCGACAGGAACGGTCCCATCACCACCGCATAGGGCGCGCCCTCGTTGCGGTTCAGCCCCTGTTCGCTGCCCCGCCCTTCGTCCGGCGGCGGCACCTGATCGCGCGGGATCAACTGCGACTTGAACGCCAGATAGGTCGGCATGCCGAACAGCACCTGCCGGACCGGGTCGACGGCGACGCCACCCCAGTTGAAGGTGCCGAAATTGCCGGGGTAGATCAGCGAGCCCTGGACGGAAGGCGGCGTATAGCGACCCTCATAGCGCAGGCCCTGGAATTCGATCCGGCAGGCCAACTGGTCGAACATGGTGAGGCCCCACATGTCGGCGCCGGTCAGCGGCTTCGGCATGAAGGTGAGATCGGAGACCGGCTGCGTCGGCGATGTGTGGTCGCCTTCGATCGCGCCGCCGGGCGC
>NZ_RZQA01001563.1:0-591 GCF_004022915.1 Mesorhizobium sp. M7A.F.Ca.US.006.04.2.1 | reverse complement strand
CCCCGGTTCGGCGGAGATCGACACCATCTTGCGGCCGGAAAAATCCTCGACGTCGTGCATCGGGGCCTTCTCGACATATTCCGAGGTCATTGCCAAAAGCATGGCGCCATAGCTCATGCGGAAGGCGACGCGGTCGCCGACGGCCAGCGGCGGGTCGGCATCGGCGACGTCCAAAAGCAGATGGTCGCTGGAGGCGCCCAGCACCCGGATCCCCCTGGCAATCGGCGTCAGCCCCTCGACCAGCACGTCCTCGCGGCCGATATTGGCGATGGCGCGCAGCCTGTCGCCTTCGTCGGGGAAGACCGGCTGGTTGCCGAAGGCGTCGTAGCCCGATTGGCCGATCGGCCGTGACGGCTTGAGCTTGACCTCGATGATGTCGCTGGTCAGCCGGCAGGCATCGGGCTCGAGCTCGGCCCATGGCACATCGCGGAAGGTTTCGACGCCACCTTGCAGGATCGCCTCGCCGACGCGCAGATTGTTGATGCCGGCCGGAAGCCTGCCTTCGAGCAGCAGCGGCAGCGACGACGAGGCGCCGCCGGAAATCACGTCGAGGCTTTTGCCGGACAGGCGCTCGGTCTTGTAGGCATGGGC
>NZ_RZQA01001562.1:0-595 GCF_004022915.1 Mesorhizobium sp. M7A.F.Ca.US.006.04.2.1 | reverse complement strand
AGATCGGCCGCTGTCGCTGGTGCGCGATACCGACGGCGACCTGCAACAGACCTTTTTTCAGAAACACAGACTGCCAGGCATGCCCAAGGCCATTCATGACGGCCACTTGGCGAAGATGTCCGGTAAGGAAAGCCGCATCTTGTGGGTCAGCGACCTGGCGGGGCTGATCGCAGGCGTCCAGATGAACGTGCTCGAATTCCACATTTGGGGAAGCCTGCGCCAGCAGCCGGATCTGCCGCATCGTATGATCTTCGACATCGATCCCGACGAGGGCCTGGGCTTCACCGCCGTCAAGCAGGCAGCCTTCGACATTCGGGGCATTCTGGAAGCGCTTGGACTGCAGTCGTGGCCGTTGCTGTCCGGCGGCAAGGGCGTTCATGTGGTCGTGCCGCTCGTCCCGGAGGCAGACTGGGACGAGGTCAAGAGCTTCTGCCAAGACTTCGCCGAACTGCTGGCCCGTACAGATCCGTCGCGCTTCGTCGCCAACATGAGCAAGGCGAAGCGCAAGGGCCGAATGTTTCTCGATTACCTGCGCAACGGCCAGGGCTCCACTGCAATCTGTCCCTGGTCCACTCGGGCACGCGCGGGGGCGGGG
>NZ_RZQA01001561.1:0-598 GCF_004022915.1 Mesorhizobium sp. M7A.F.Ca.US.006.04.2.1 | reverse complement strand
GGGTCAGATCGGCGACATGGACGGCATCCCCGACGAAGAGCCGCATATTTCCGCCTTCCAGGGCGCGCTCGAAGGCGAAGTGTCGATCGTTACCTTCGACGTGCCGATCTGACCCCGGTCCAGCTTTCGAATCGACTGCCGAACCGAATCGGCGACCGAGGCCTTCCCAGCCGACAAATGTGCTGCCGCTAAGGGAAGGCTGAGCTTGGCTGCTCGGCTTCGGCTTGCCCGAGGCAAGTGTTCTGATAAGAAGCCATCACCATCATCAAACAGACGGAGCGGCCGTGTCCCAGCCCATCAAGATAGGCATCGTCGGCGTCGGCAAGATCGTCCGCGACCAGCACCTGCCGGCCCTGGCGAAAGACCAGGACTATCGCCTCGTCGCGGCCGCCAGCCGTCACGGCAAGGTGGATGACATCCCGAATTTCCCCACCATCGAAGCCATGCTCGACGCCGTAGCCGAGCTCGAGGCCGTCTCGCTCTGCATGCCGCCGCAATTCCGCTACGACGCGGCGCGGACGGCGCTGACGGCAAAGAAGCATGTCTTCCTGGAGAAGCCGCCGGGCGCTACTGTCAGCGAGGTCGAAGACCTCAAGAC
>NZ_RZQA01001560.1:0-598 GCF_004022915.1 Mesorhizobium sp. M7A.F.Ca.US.006.04.2.1 | reverse complement strand
GCCCTATTCCGGCGGCCCGAGACGGCAATGCCAGTAGCCCCCGCGCGCCGCCGGCATGGCGATCCGATCGCGTGGATTTTCCGGAGCGTCCGCATTGTCGCGGCGTTCAACCCTGACCCCAAGGAGGACTGACCATGAGCGACGACCGGGACGACAGAATTCGTGAGCGCGCCTACCAGATCTGGGAACGGGAAGGCCGCATGCAGGGCGACCCCGAGCGGCACTGGCACCAGGCCGAGGCCGAGATCGACCGCGAGGGAGCCCTGCCGCTGACGGCGGGCGACGCGCTGCCTGAAACCGGCGAGATCGCCAGCTCCGACGTGCTGGAGGTCGAGGCGCTGGCGGTGCGCACCGGCATCTCCGGCGACGAGGCACAGGAACTGCTCGACCGCCTGGGCAACGACCGCGCCGCGGTCGAGCAAGCCGCGCGCAGCCTGAAGGCCAAAGGGCGGCGAAACCCCGATGAGGGACTGGCGAAATAGTCGGAAGACGAAAAATGCCGGCTAGGCTGCGACGGCTGATCGGCACGAAAAGCCCGCGCCTCTGGCGGAGGACGCGGGCCGATCGGAGGGCCGATCTTCGGCAGGCGATGGAGGGC
>NZ_RZQA01000155.1:0-9358 GCF_004022915.1 Mesorhizobium sp. M7A.F.Ca.US.006.04.2.1 | reverse complement strand
CATGTGATCGAAGCGCTGAAGATCTTCGACCGCGATCCGCTGCTGGCAAAGCTGGAAGCGGCCGGCGTGCCGGCGAGCCCGATCAACACGATCGGCCAGATGTTCGCCGACCCGCAGACGATCGCGCGCGGCATGCGGCTCGACCTGGACGATGGCCATGGCAATCTTCTGCCTTCGGTGCGCGCGCCGATGGTGATGTCGGGCACGCCGCTGGTCTATGAGCGCCCCTCGCCGCGCCTGGGCGAGCACACGCAAGAAATCCTTGCCGAACTGGAGAAGTCTGGACAATGAAGACCGGCGGACAACTCATCGTCGACGCTCTCGAAGCCAACGGCACCGACCGCATCTACTGCGTGCCCGGTGAATCCTATCTGGCGGTGCTCGACGCGCTGCACGATTCAGCGATCCGCACCATCGTCTGCCGCCAGGAAGGCGGTGCCGCCATGATGGCCGATTGCCACGGCCGCCTGACCGGCAAGCCCGGCATCTGCTTCGTCACCCGCGGCCCCGGCGCCACCAATGCCTCGGCCGGCATCCACATCGCCATGCAGGATTCGATACCCGTCATCCTGTTCATCGGCCAGGTCGCCGGCCACGCCAAGGAGCGCGAGGCTTTCCAGGAGGTGGATTACAAGAGGTTCTTCGGCGACATCGCCAAATGGGTAGTCGAGATCGACGACGCCTCGCGCATCCCAGAATTCGTCACCCGCGCCTTCGCCGTGGCGACATCGGGCCGTCCCGGCCCGGTGGTGATCTCGCTGCCCGAAGACATGCTGACCAGTGTCGTCGAGGCGCCCGTCGCCTTGCCGCACACACCGGTGGAAACACGGGCCGGCGAAGCGGAACTCGATGCGCTGGAAAAGCTGCTGGCTAAGTCCAAGCGGCCTTTCGTCATCCTTGGCGGCACGCGCTGGGACGCCGAGGCGGTTGCACAAATGCGCGCGATCGCCGAGGCCTGGTCGCTGCCGGTCGGCTGTTCCTTCCGCCGCCAGATGCTGTTCGATCATCTGCATCCGAACTATGCCGGCGATGTCGGCATAGGCATCAACCCGAAGCTGGCCACAGCGATCAAGCAGGCCGACCTCGTGCTGCTGATCGGCGGCCGCATGGGCGAAATGCCCTCCTCGGACTACACGCTGCTGAAAAGCCCCTACCCCGCCCAGACACTGGTCCATGTCCATGCCGATTCCGGCGAGCTCGGCCGCGTTTACAGGCCGGCATTGGCGATCAACGCCTCGCCGTCCGCCTTCGTCGACGCTTTCGCCAAACGCAAGCCGGCCTCCGCACCCGTCTGGGCAGCCGAGACGCCAAAGCTGCATGCCACCTATCTCGACTGGTCGACACCACCCGAAAGCGGCCCCGGCCCGGTCCAGATGGGCCCGATCATGAACTATCTCGAAAAGATGTTGCCCGACGACGCCATTCTCACCAACGGCGCAGGCAATTACGCCACCTGGGTGCATCGCTTCCATCGCTTCCGCCGCTTCGCCACTCAAGGTGCGCCGACGTCAGGCTCGATGGGCTATGGCACGCCTGCGGCAGTCGCCGCCAAAGAGCTGTTTCCAGAGCGCACCGTGGTCGCTTTCGCCGGCGACGGCTGCTTCCTGATGAACGGGCAGGAATTCGCCACTGCCGTGCAATACGACCTGCCGATCGTCGTCGTCGTCGTCAACAACGGTATCTACGGCACCATCCGCATGCATCAGGAGCGCGAATATCCCGGCCGCGTGGTGGCCACCGACCTCAAGAACCCCGATTTCGCGGCTCTCGCCCGCGCCTATGGCGGCCATGGCGAAACGGTTGAGAAGACGGCGGACTTCGCCCCGGCCTTCGAACGCGCCCGCGCCAGCGGCAAGCCGGCGATCGTCGAGATCCGGCTCGACCCCGAAGCGATCACCCCGACCCGGACGATGACCCAGATCCGCGACAAGGTTTGAGAGCCGACCGGGTCAAGTCGAATTCCTTCACGCCCCCTCTGCCCTGCCGGGCATCTCCCCCTCAAGGGGGGAGATTGGCAGTTTCGTCGTCTCGCCCTTCTTCCAACACTGGCGATTGGCGAAACCCGAAGTACATTCGATCTCCCCCCTTGAGGGGGAGATGTCCGGCAGGACAGAGGGGGGCGCTGTCCCGCCAACCTTCAACGGTCAGCTACTTCGCCTTCTCGATCTGGCCGCGGACCTCCCCATTCGGGTTCGCTTTGGTGTGGACGTTGACGTAATACTTGCCGGCCTCAAGGTCAGCCGCCTGGGCATCAGTGAGCGTCTCCGACCCCTTGATCGGGCTCTTGAGTTTTTTGAACGGGATGACAGGGTCGGCGTTTTCACCCATCGCCGCAGGGCCATGGATATGCGCGGCCGTCGCCGGTCCGCTGAGGCCGGAATATTTGACGTTCCAGTTGAGCTTCTTCTTGGTCGTGTCGAAGGTGAAAGTGGCCGTGCCCTTACCCTTCGTGGTGACGGGCGGGCTCTGCTGGCTGCCGTCTAGTGTCGCCTTGAACTTTTCCATGGCTGCCAGGGCCGGCGATGCGAACAGGAAAGCGGTCGAAATGGCCAGCGCCGACAGCGCCGGTAAGAAGGATTGGGTGCGCATGAAGAACCTCCGATTGACTGTGCACGCGTCGCGGCTCCCCGGCGCGCGCATGCGCCAACGGAACGGCCTGGCGGCACAATGTATCCAACCACACATTTTTGTGATGACGTATAGAGATCCTAGGGGCCGTCCTGTCCGGCTTCAGCGATAGCGGTCAGACCGCCGCCAGCGCCTGCGTCAGGTCGGCGATCAGATCGTCCGGATGCTCGACGCCGATCGACAGCCTGACCGTGGTCTCCAGCACGCCGATGCGCTGGCGCACCTCGAAGGGAATGCCCGAATGGGTCATGGCCGCGGGGTGACTGGCCAGCGATTCCGTTCCGCCGAGGCTCACCGCCAGCTTGAAGATCTGCAATCCGTTGAGGAAGGCGAAAGCCGCCTTCTCCCCGCCCTTGATGTCGAAGGAGAAGGTTGATCCGGCGCCGCTGCATTGCGCCCTGTAGGCGCGGCCGGCCGGCGTATTCTCGCCCAGAAACGGCAGGTAGTGCACCTTGTCGACCTTGGCGTGGTCGCGCAGGAATTCGGCGATCAGGCGAGCATTGTCGTTGGCCCGCTCCATGCGGATCGACAGCGTCTCCAGCGAGCGGCCGAGCATCCAGCAGGAATGCGGGTCGAGCTGCGTGCCGATCGCGCCGCGCAGCGCCTTGATCGGCTTGGTGATAGCCTTGCTGCCCATGGCGGCACCTGCGATCAGGTCGGAATGGCCGCCGACATATTTGGTCAGCGAATAAACCGACACGTCGGCACCATGTTCGATCGGCCGCTGGAACACCGGACCCAGCAATGTGTTGTCGCACACGATGATCGGCGTTGACCCTTGGCTCGCGCCGATCTCGTCGGCGATCTTGCGCATCAGCGCGAGGTCGACCAGGCTGTTGGTCGGGTTTGACGGCGTCTCGATCAGGATGACCGACACGCGGCCTTTCACGACGGCCGCGTCGGCGGCCGTGCGCACCGCCGGCTCATCCACGCCATCCGCGAAACCGACAGCACCGATGCCGAAACCGGAGAGCGTGCGCGTCAAAAGCGTCTCCGTGCCGCCGTAGAGTGGCTGCGAATGCAGGATGACGTCGCCTGGACGGGCATAGGCGAGCAGTGTCGTGGCGATCGCCGACATGCCCGATGAAAACAGGATACAGGCATCCGTCCCCTCATAAATCGCCAGCCGGTCCTCGACGATCTCGCTGTTGGGATGATTGAAGCGCGAATAGACCAGGCCGGAGGCGGTGCCGCTCGGCGGCTCCTTCCTGCCGGATGTGTAGTCGAAGAAGTCGCGTCCCTCCTCCGCCGACTTGAACACGAAGGTCGAGGTCAGGAACACCGGCGGCTTGACGGCGCCCTCCGACAGCTGCGGATCGAAGCCATAGCTCAGCATCAGCGTCTCCGGGTGGAGCTTGTGGTTGCCGATATGGGTTTTCGACGGGCGTGGCGCGGTCATGGCTTTTCCTGCCTGTTCGAGTGAAATAGTGAACGGCAATTTATGCGATCTCGTTCCACCAGTCCTTGCTATTTTTGGGCTCACATGGCTGCATCCCCGCAACAAATTGCCTGGAGAGACCGAAAGTGCAGCAGAAGATAGCCGACGATTTCGACCTGAAAATCCTGCGTGAGCTGCGGGCCGACGCCCGCATCACCAACAACGAGCTTGCCGAGCGCATCGGCCTGTCGCCGTCGCCCTGCCTGAGGCGTGTGCGGCGGCTGGAGGAGACCGGGGTCATCAGAGGCTACACCACGCTGGTCGATCCCTCAGCCTTCGGCTGGAGCATGGTCGCCATCGCCACCATCCGGCTCAGCCGCCAGAACGAAGACGAGATCGTGATGTTCGAGGACGCGATCCGCGGCTGGGAAGAGGTGCTGGAATGCCACCTCGTCACCGGTTCGCGCGACTATGTGCTGAAAGTGGTGACGGGAAGCCTCGAACAATACGAGCGCTTCATCAAGGAAAAGATCGCGCGGCTGAAATGCGTCGCCTCGATCGAGACCAGCTTCGTCATGAACACCATAAAGGAACGGCGCCTCTGACATTTCTGCCGGATGCGCCGCTTTCTGGATAGATATGTTGCCGGCTAGGCTTACTTGACCGCTTTGTCGGTGATGGCGGTGGTGTAGGCGCCGGTCGGCTCCTTGGTGATGATCTTCTGGTCGAGCAGCGCCTTGGCGGTGCGCTCGTAGGTCGCCGGGTCAAGTTTGCCGTCGGCATTGTCGATCAGCTTGGCGACTTCGCTCATCATGCGCTTCTGGTGGTTCTCGTCCTGGCCGCCGCCGTCCATGACGATGCCTGCGGCTTCGTCATTGTTGTCGATGGCATATTTCCAGCCCTTCATCGAGGCGCGCACGAAACGCACCATCTTGTCTTCGAAGGCCGGATCCTTGAGCTTGTCTTCGGACGCATAGAGCCCGTCCTCGAGCAGGTCGTTGCCCATGGCCGAGTAGTTGAACACGGTCAGCTGTTCCGGCTTGTAGCCGGCGTCGATCAGTTGCCAGTATTCGTTGTAGGTCATGACCGAGATGCAGTCCGCCTGCTTCTGGATCAGCGGCTGCACGTCAAAACTCTGCTTGAGCACCGTGACGCCGTCCGGGCCGCCCTCGGTCTTCAGGCCGAGCTTGTTCATCCAGGCGTAGAACGGATACTCGTTGCCGAAGAACCAGACGCCGAGCGTGTGACCTTTGAAGTCGGCTTCGGTCTTGATCGGGCCGTCCTTCGGGCAGACCAGCTCCATGCCGGCCTTCTTGAACGGCTGGGCGATGTTGACCAGCGGCACGCCCTTTTCGCGGGCAGCCAGCGCACCGCCCATCCAGTCGACGATAACGTCGGCACCACCGCCGGCGATCACCTGCTCGGGCGCGATATCGGGACCGCCCGGCTTGATGTCGACGTCGAGACCCTCGGCCTCATAAAAACCCTTGGCCTTGGCGACATAGTAGCCGGCAAACTGGGCCTGCGTGACCCATTTCAGCTGCAACGTCACCTTGTCGGCGGCCATTGCCTGGAAAGCGGCAAGCGACATCGCGCCAGCCAGAACGGGAATAATCAGTCTTTTCATTTTGTTACCCTCTGAAGTTAGTGCCCTAAACCCACCGCCCCTATCCACCACGGACAGAGGGATGCCAAAACGTGACGGCTCTTTCCACAAGAGCGACCACGCCATAAAAGACCGAACCCGCAAGTGCTGCAACTGCGATTTCGGCCCAGACCATGTCGATGTTCATCCGCCCGACCTCGGTCGAGATGCGGAAGCCCATGCCGACGACAGGCGTGCCGAAGAACTCGGCAACGATGGCGCCGATCAGCGCCAGCGTCGAGTTGATCTTCAGCGCGTTGAAGATGAAGGGAGCTGCTGCCGGCAGCCGAAGCTTCAAGAGCGTCGGCCAGTAGCCCGACGCGTAGGTGCGCATCAGGTCGCGCTCCATATGGCCGGAGGCGGCCAGACCGGCGACCGTGTTCACCAGCATCGGGAAGAAGGTCATGATGATGACCACCGCCGCCTTGGACTGCCAGTCGAAGCCGAACCACATCACCATGATCGGCGCGACGCCGATGATCGGCAGCGCCGAGACCATGTTGCCGATCGGCAACAGGCCGCGTCGCAGGAACGGCACACGGTCTGCGAGCACCGCGGTGATGAAGCCGGCGCCGCTGCCCACGACATAGCCGAAGATGACCGCCTTGAAGATGGTCTGGCGGACATCGGCGCCGAGCACCGGCAGCGAACCGGCGATGCGCGCGCCGATGGCACTTGGCGGCGGCAGCAGGATGAAGGGTATGCCGGCCCCACGCGTCACCGCTTCCCAGATGATCAGGATCCAGGCGCCGAAGATGGCCGGGATGATCAGGCGCAGCGCGGTGCGAGCCCATTTGGCGAACGGACGCAATGATGACAGCACCGCCACGCAGCGCCAGCCAAGCAGCCATGCACCGGTGAGCAACAGGAAGAACGGCGTCCGCGCCAGGCCTTCGAAGCCGGTGATGCCGCCAATCAGCAGCCAGGCGGCCAGATGCGCGCCGATGAAAAGCACAACGGCTTCGACAATGGACGGTATTCTGGTCATCGAGATCAAAGCGGCGACAAGCAGCACGCCGAAAATCAGCCAGGTCGTCGCCACATAGGGGTATATCAACGTCCCTGCAGGCTGCGCCAGTGCATCGACTTTCGGCGCGGCGATCGGGCCGAGCGCCACAGCGATCAGGCACAGCACGATCGCCAGCACTGCCTGCCAGGAGGGTTTCAGCCAGTTCATGCCGGCCTCCCGCCCATGGCGCGGTCGACGAGGCGCCCGGCAATGCCGACCACCATGACCAGAAGGGCTGCCACCACTGAGCCAGCAACCAGCGCCGACCAGATGTCGATGGACTGGCTATAATAGGCGCCGGCGAGCAGCTTGGCGCCGATGCCGGCGACAGCGCCTGTCGGCAGTTCGCCGACGATGGCGCCGACCAGGCTTGCCGCCACCGCCACCTTCATCGAGGTGAACAGGAACGGCACCGAAGCAGGCACGCGCAACATCCAGAAGGTCTGCGCGCGACTGGCATTGTAGGTGTGCATCAGGTCGAGATGCATGATCTCGGGCGAGCGCAGCCCCTTCACCATGCCGACAGTCACCGGGAAGAACGACAGATAGGTCGAAATCATCGCCTTCGGGACGAGCCCGCTGATGCCGATCGCCCCCAGCACGACGATGATCATCGGCGCCACAGCCAGGATGGGAATGGTCTGCGAGGCGATGATCCACGGCATCAGGCTGCGGTCGAGCGTCGCCACATGGACAA
Organism: Mesorhizobium sp. M7A.F.Ca.US.006.04.2.1; assembly: GCF_004022915.1. Classification (NCBI taxonomy): domain Bacteria; kingdom Pseudomonadati; phylum Pseudomonadota; class Alphaproteobacteria; order Hyphomicrobiales; family Phyllobacteriaceae; genus Mesorhizobium; species Mesorhizobium sp. M7A.F.Ca.US.006.04.2.1. Next base: position 2,001 of record NZ_RZQA01000155.1, on the reverse strand, counting down.
TGCCGACGGCGATGATGATGCCGAGCGCCGTGCCGAAAGCGAAGCCGAGCAGCGTCGACGAAAGCGTCACCCAGGCATTGTAGACCAGGCTGCGGTTGGAGGTGATGGGCCGCAGGAAGGTGTTCTCGAAGAAATTCACCGCCACCTGGTGCGGCGCCGGCAATGTCGGCTTCGGCTGCGACAGCGTCTTGCCGATGAGTTCGCTGAACGTGGATGTTTCACCGGCGCGACGATCGAGATCGCGCTGGAACGGCGTGTTGAGGATGACGGCGAAGACATACCAGAGCGCGACCACGCCAACGAGGATGGAGGTGACGGGAACGAGCTTGTCGCGGAAGGTGTCCATCTAGCGGGCCTCAGCCGACTGGCGCCCTCCTCTCCCCAACGGGGAGAGGGTGGCCGGAGCGAAGCGGAGGTCGGGTGAGGGGGTAGCAATCTTTCCGTCAAGGCAAGCCAAGATCGTATCCAGGACCGCTCGACGTTCGGCCAAAACCTCATGATTCCAGAACCGGAGAACCGAATAACCTTGTCCGTTCAGCCAAGCTGTCCTGGAAGGGTCGGTTGGAGAATCTGCGTGCTGACTACCATCAAGTTCGACAATCAGGCTTACCTCGCGACAAACAAAATCCGCGATGAACGGTCCAAGCGGCACTTGCCTCACAAATTTGTAGCCATTGAGATGACGGTCTCTCAGTTCCCCCCAAAGCCTGTATTCAGCCTCGGTCTCGTCAACCCGCAGCTTTCGGGCGCGAGCGGTTGCCCCGACCTTTCTCTTGGTCGGATCCGTCGGCGCCGCCCCCTCACCCGACCTCCGCTTCGCTCCGGCCACCCTCTCCCCGTTGGGGAGAGGAGGGAGCCCGTCGTTTGCTCCCTCAATCGTCATAGCTGTGCCCCGCGCGCAGCCCGTCCCGCACCCGCGCTGCGATCGCCAGAAACTCCGGCGTCTCGCGGATGTCGAGCGGCCGCTCTCTCGGCAGCGTCGATTCGATGATGTCGCTGACGCGGCCGGGGCGCGGCGACATGACGACGATGCGCGTCGACAGATAGACGGCCTCCGGAATGGAGTGGGTGACGAAGCAGATGGTCTTGTTGGTGCGTCCCCACAATTCCAGCAGCTGCTCGTTGAGATGGTCGCGCACGATCTCGTCCAGCGCGCCGAACGGCTCGTCCATCAGCAGCAGGTCGGCGTCGAAGGCCAGCGCACGGGCAATCGAGGCGCGCTGCTGCATGCCGCCCGAGAGCTGCCAGGGATATTTCTTCTCGAATCCAGAGAGGTTGACGAGGCCGAGCGTGCGCTTGATCCGCTCGCCTTGCTCCGCCCTGGACAGGCCCATGATCTCCAGCGGCAGCCCCACATTGCGCTCGATGGTCCGCCACGGAAACAGCGCCGCCGCCTGGAAGACATAGCCATAGGCGCGTTTCTCACGCGCCTGCTCTGCTGTCATGCCATTGACGGAAATCGCCCCCGAGGTCGGCTTCTCCAGATCGGCGATGACGCGCAGCAGCGTGGTCTTGCCGCAGCCCGAAGGCCCGATGAAGGAGACGAACTCGCCCTTGCCGATGGTCAGATCGACATTGGACAGCGCCTGCACCGGCCCGTCATTGGTCTGGAAGGTCAGCCCGAGTTTGCTTGCCGCGACGACGGCTGGCGAATTCCCCGTCATCGGTTGCCGCCTGCCTGTTTCCGTTCCCGCGGCGGCTGGAATCCGATTGCTTTTATCGCGATGTTGTTTTCCACTTACCCTGTCCCATTTGGCCCTGTCCCTCTGACCTTGTCCCACGCGATCGACGCCCGGAGTTTCCCCGATGTCGCCCAAACCCACTTGTCATCTTATCCGCCCTGAAAGCACTTATGAAGGCAAGCAGGGGCTGACCTATTTCGCCGGCATTGCCGCCGAGACCGTCGGTGCCTCCGGCATCTGCATGCACATGCTCACCATGCCGCCCGGCGCCCGCGCCAAGGCGCATATGCACGAGAGCCACGAGACGGCGATCTATGTG
>NZ_RZQA01001559.1:0-602 GCF_004022915.1 Mesorhizobium sp. M7A.F.Ca.US.006.04.2.1 | reverse complement strand
CATCCGCATTGCAGCCGGCGCGGACGGTTCGCGCTACCTGATGGAAGCGTCGCCGTTGGCCAAGCTTATCCAGCTGGCCGAGATCAACCCGACCGATTCGGTGCTCGATGTCGGTTGCGGAACGGGCTACGCCTCGGCCATCCTGTCGCGGCTGGCCGGGTCCGTAGTGGCGCTCGAAAACGATTCGGCGCTGGCGGAAACCGCCAGATCGACGCTTTCGTCGCTTGGCTGCGGCAATGTGACCGTCGTCCAGGGCGCGTTGCCGCAGGGGCATGCCGCCAAGGCGCCTTATGATGTTATCTTTATCGGTGGCAGTGTCGCGGAAGTGCCGGCCCCGTTGCTCGACCAGCTTGCCGAAGGCGGCCGACTCGTCGCCGTCGAAGGGCAGGGCAATTCCGGCGTGGCCCGTCTCTTTTTCAAGGCCGGGGGGGTTGTAACCGGAAGACGTGCATTTAATGCGGCAATTAAGCCACTACCGGGGTTTGAACGCATTCGTGCTTTCGAATTCTGAATGATTTGGCCTTGCAGCAGAGGCTTTGTCATGGTCGCTTGCATTTGAACGATCGCTGCTGATGCCAAACTGGGGGCACTTTGGGGGTGAG
>NZ_RZQA01001558.1:0-605 GCF_004022915.1 Mesorhizobium sp. M7A.F.Ca.US.006.04.2.1 | reverse complement strand
CATCTTACCCTGGTTCCCACATTCAATGGTCAGTCGTTAAACTGATCGTAGGGTAAGACACCAACAGGTTTAGAACGATTTGGTAGAGGTTGCTGCAACTAGGCCCGGCCTGGGGAGCCCCGAAACACGCGCTAGGTCGGAAGCGCCGCAACTTGACGTGTTGCTTTCGAGCGTTCGTGCCTGTCGCGCCTGTGCTGGGGAATTCAGCCATGAACCGCGCCCGGTGGTGCAGGTCACTTCCGAGACCCGGCTCTTGATCTGTGGCCAAGCCCCAGGACGACGGGTGCATGAGTGCGGATTGCCGTTCGACGACCCCTCAGGTGACCGCTTGCGCGCGTGGCTTGGGCTGGATCGCAGCGTCTTCTATGGGGATTCGCGAATTGGCGTGGCTCCGATGGCGTTCTGCTTTCCTGGGACCAATCCCAAAGGGGGCGACCACCCGCCACCGTCCCGGTGTGCCGCTCTCTGGCGACGGTCGCTTCTGGCGTGCTTGCCTAGAGTGGAACTGACGCTCCTGGTCGGCGGTTACGCTCAACGGTGGGCGCTGCAACACGCCTCGGGGAGGTCGATGACCGCGACCGTTGCCGCGTGGCGCACCTATGGTC
>NZ_RZQA01001557.1:0-607 GCF_004022915.1 Mesorhizobium sp. M7A.F.Ca.US.006.04.2.1 | reverse complement strand
TCGTCCGCGGCAAAGGCCGGCCCGCCGGCGAGAAGAACGGCGACGCTGGTCGCCAGCAGAAATCTGGACATGGCTTTCCCTCAAGTTTCGTCGGGGAGAAACTCGCTGGTATGCCGGTTTGTTCCGCAACTGAAACGGGTGCCGGTTCCGTCCACTGGTTTGCAGCTTCCCGAATGAGGGGCCGCCGCGCACTTGACTTACGCGGCGCGTCGTTGAGCGGGGTGGAGACCTGAACGGGTTCGACGAGGGTCGACGGCGGTCACGATGCTGTGGTGGTGATCGCAATAGACGCGATCCGCCGAGGTTGGCCCGGCACAAAAACGATAACCGCCGGGTACCGACCGGTCTTCGCTTACCGGGAAGCGGCACTGATAGACGCCTAGCTGAATGAGGGGGACGTCTTTCGAAATTGGTCTGACATTTTCAGGCATTGTTTTTCAGGTTCCTGGTTCATAGCCATTGCCGGCTGACGGCCGCTATGCGACCGCGTCAAAGCGAGCTTCTCTCGTTTGGAGGGCTGTGGATCACCATATGGTGTCGATCGCAGCGTCAATGAAGCCCGAAACCCTGCTTTCGCAAGCCAATCATTGCGACTTAAGGCCACGCT
>NZ_RZQA01001556.1:0-610 GCF_004022915.1 Mesorhizobium sp. M7A.F.Ca.US.006.04.2.1 | reverse complement strand
CGGCGACGATGCCGGGCAGGGCTTCCGGCACCAGCACCTCGCGGATGATCGTCCAGCGGTTGCCGCCCATGGCGCGCGCTGCCTCGATCAAGCCGTGGTCGACCTCGCGCAGCGACACTTCGGCGATGCGCGAATAATAGGGCGTGGCGGCGATCGACAGCGGCACGATGGCCGCCCAGGTGCCGATCGAGGTGCCGACGATCAGCCGCGTCACTGGGATCAGCGCCACCAGAAGGATGATGAAGGGCACCGAGCGGAAGCCGTTGATGACCGCGCCGAGCGCGCGGTTGACCCACAGGCTTTCGGCAATGCCGCCGCGTTCGGTGGCGATCAGCGCCAAGCCGAGCGGCAGGCCGAAGACCAGCGAGATGAGGCCGGAAGCGGCCGTCATCAGCACTGTCTCCCAGATCGAACGCAGCAGAAGCTCAAACAGGATTGGCGACATGGCCAAGCACCTCCACCCGCGCCTGGCGGGCCTTCAGGAATGTGATGATGTCAGCGAGATGATCTGCATCGCTGCCGGGAACCGACAGGAACAGCGTGCCGACCGGCTGCTGCTGGACATGATCGATGCCGCCATGGACGAGGCGAAAGGCACCCGGAACAGCAG
>NZ_RZQA01001555.1:0-611 GCF_004022915.1 Mesorhizobium sp. M7A.F.Ca.US.006.04.2.1 | reverse complement strand
TTCATCAACCGCTGCGCCTCCTTGAAGGCATCGGCGAACTCTTCCGGCTTGCGCACCCTGACCGCCTTGCAGCCCATGGCCTCGGCGACGGCAACATGGTCGACGCCGTAGCCGGCCTCGGGATCGCCTGCCCGGTTGATGTTCTCGAAGGCAAGGTCGACCTCGAAGTCCATCGAGAAACCCCGCTGCGCCTGGCGGATCAGGCCGAGATAGGCGTTGTTCACCACGACATGGAGATAGGGCAGCTTGTGCTGGGCGCCGACCGCCAGTTCCTCGATCATGAACTGGAAATCATAGTCGCCCGACAGCGCCACGATGGTCCGGTCGGGATCGGCGGCGCGCACGCCAAGGGCAGCCGGCAAGGTCCAGCCGAGCGGGCCGGCCTGGCCGCAATTGATCCAGTTGCGCGGCTTGTAGACATGCAGGAACTGCGCGCCGGCGATCTGCGACAGGCCGATCGTGGTGACGTAGGTGACGTCGCGGCCGAACGCCTTGTTCATCTCCTCATAGACACGCTGCGGCTTCAGCGGCACCTGGTCGAAATGCGTCTTGCGCTTCATCGTCTTCTTGCGAGCCTGGCATTCCTTCGCCCAGCCGGACCAGTCGCGCAG
>NZ_RZQA01001554.1:0-613 GCF_004022915.1 Mesorhizobium sp. M7A.F.Ca.US.006.04.2.1 | reverse complement strand
GTCCTCGACGTCGATGGCACCGACGATTCGGCCGAGGCGATCGGCGGCGAGCCGCAACTCCTCGGCGCGCAACTCCTGCTCGTTCATCCGGCCGTCAGTGGCGCGATGCAGATGGCGGTTGGTCTCGCCAAGCAATTCGACGTGGCGAAGGCGCGACGGCAGGACATCGCCGACGCTGCCGGCTGCCTCCGCCGCCCGCTGACCGATCTCCGCCAGCAGTTCCTCCACGCCCGTCCCGTTCTTCACTGAAATGACAAGGTCGTAATCCTCCGTCGCGTCGCTCGCCGCGCGGCTTTCCAGCAGATCGAGCTTGGTGCCGACACGTAAGATCGGCGCTTCGGTCGGCAGCAGTCCAATCTCCCTGGGATCGGCGACATCCCTAAGCAAGAGCAAGAGATCGGCGCCATGCGCCTTGGCCCTCGCCTTGTCGATGCCGATCGCTTCGACCTTCCCCGGCGCATCGCGCAACCCGGCCGTATCCGTGAGCCGAACACGCAGCCCCTGAAGATCAAGTGTCACTTCAAGCAGGTCGCGGGTCGTGCCTGGTTCATCCGTTACTATAGCGGCATCGCGCCGCGCCAGAGCGTTGAACAGACTCGACTTACCGGCGTTG
>NZ_RZQA01001553.1:0-614 GCF_004022915.1 Mesorhizobium sp. M7A.F.Ca.US.006.04.2.1 | reverse complement strand
GTCTTAGCCCGTTGAGGCTCCGGCCAAGGAGCAGGGATGGGGACGGAAAATCTCATTCTAGACCTGACCAAGATGCGGACTATTAGTTGCTACCTGCTTGGCTGAATACAACCGAGCCGTCGTCCTTGCGAACCTCGACCGCTACAATACCGTCTGAGTTTCGTGCGGAAAAATTGGCAAGCGCGTTATCCCGTGCAGCCTTCTCGGTCTCGAACGACGCTTTCTCGACAATGCCTTGCTTGCCGTACCAGATCACCGTGTAAGCCAACGTTTCGGCGTCCTTCTCTGCTTTAGTTTTCTTCGCGCGCTCGCAACGGTGTCGAAAGGGACCGGTTGAGACATTACGCCTTGGGCAGGATATTACAAATCCACAGATCTGACGTATCTCGGCGAGGAAAGTTCGAACCGAGAGGTGGGAAACGCCATCCCGATCTCGCGTGTGCCTTGATGCCCTGCCGCCTCCAGATTGACGGCATCGACATTGTAGGAAGCCCGGCAGTAGCGACATTGTCCGACTAGCGGCCGGTATTTGGCCGCTTTAATTGCTTAGTCAGACGTTGAGTCTCTCCGCACCAAGGCCACTCGATCGTCCCTGAGAAACCACGGTGTGTATG
>NZ_RZQA01001552.1:0-616 GCF_004022915.1 Mesorhizobium sp. M7A.F.Ca.US.006.04.2.1 | reverse complement strand
GTCGAGCACTACGGTCTCGACCAGGTGCGCTACTTCTTCCTGCGCGAGGTGCCGTTCGGTAACGATGGCAGCTACAGCCATGACGCGATCGTCAACCGCACCAATGCCGATCTTGCCAACGGCCTCGGCAACCTGGCGCAGCGCTCGCTGTCGATGATCGCCAAGAACTGCGGCGGCGTGGTGCCGCAGCGCGGCGAGCTGACGGATGCAGACAGAGCGATCCTGGATCAGGCCGCCGCCGCGCTCGACACCGCGCGCAAGGCGGTCGCCGAGCAGGGCATCCATCTGGCGCTGGCAGCGATCTTCGGCGTGGTGGCGGAAGCCGATCGCTACTTCGCCGGCGAGGCACCATGGGCGCTGAAGAAGACCAACCCGGCGCGCATGGAAACGGTGCTGTGGACAACCGCCGAAGTCGTGCGCCGCGTGGCGGTGCTGTGTCAGCCCTTCACTCCGGGCTCGGCCGCGAAACTGCTCGACCTGCTGGCGGTGCCGGCGGAGAGCCGCGATTTCGTGCATGTCCACGCGGATCACGCGCTTGTGCCCGGCACTGCGTTGCCGGTGCCGGAAGGCGTGTTTCCGCGTTATGTCGAACAGCCGGACGCGAACATCTGATGCT
>NZ_RZQA01001551.1:0-619 GCF_004022915.1 Mesorhizobium sp. M7A.F.Ca.US.006.04.2.1 | reverse complement strand
TCGCCCGGCTGCGCGAGCTGTTCCCCGGCGTACGGCTCTTTTCCATGTACGGTCTGACGGAATGCAAGCGCTGCACCTACCTGCCCCCGGAGGAGCTGGACCGCCGGCCGGGTTCCGTCGGCATCGCTATTCCCAACACGGAAGCGATCGTCGTCGACGATGAGGGCAACCGCGTGCCACCGGGCGTGGCGGGCGAGTTGGTCATCCGCGGCCCGCATGTCATGCAGGGCTATTGGCGCAACGACGTGGCCACGGAGCAGATGCTGCGTCCCGGGCCGCATCCCTGGGAAAAGCGGCTCCACACCGGTGACCTGTTCCGGACGGACGAGGACGGCTTCCTTTATTTCGTTGGCCGCAAGGACGACATCATCAAGACGCGCGGCGAAAAGGTCGCCCCGAAGGAAGTCGAAACTGTGCTGCACGCCCATCCAGGCATCGTGGAAGCCGTGGTGACCGGCGTGCCGGATCCGGTGCTCGGCCACGCCATTGCCGCCCTCGTCGTTCTCTCGGACGAGACCCTGAGCGAGCGGGACATCATTCGCTACTGCGCCGTTCATCTCGAGGATTTCATGGTGCCGAAGCTCATCGAGTTCCGCCGCGAGTTGCCGAAGACCGATAC
>NZ_RZQA01001550.1:0-619 GCF_004022915.1 Mesorhizobium sp. M7A.F.Ca.US.006.04.2.1 | reverse complement strand
GAAATGACACCGACCGGCGGCAGGCCGGCGAGCTTGCACAGATCGACCGCTGCTTCGGTATGGCCTGAGCGCATCAGCACGCCGCCTTCGCGCGCAATCAGCGGAAAGATGTGGCCGGGCCGGACGAAATCCGAGCCACCGACATTGCCGTTGGCAAGATTGCGAACGGTCAAAGTGCGATCTTCGGCCGAGATGCCGGTCGTGGTGCCATGCTTGAAATCGACACTGACGGTGAAAGCGGTGGTGTGGGCGGAATCGTTGTCGGCGACCATGGGGGCAAGGTTCAGCCGCTTGGCTTCTTCGCGCGGCATCGGCGTACAGACGATGCCGGAGGTGTGGCGAACGATGAACGCCATCTTTTCGGGCGTGCAGTGGACAGCGGCGACGATCAGGTCGCCCTCGTTCTCGCGCCCGTCATCATCCATGACGACGACGATCTCGCCGCGTTCGAAAGCACGCAGGGCTTCGACGATTTTCTTCTGGTCGTAAGGCATAAGTGCTCGCTTTGCTCGCAGGGGAATAAGGGAGTAGGGCAGTAAGGGAGTAGGGAAAAGCAAAAAGATTTGGCCGGCCGGGCTAAGAGCGCAACATATTCCCCTATTCCCCTATTCCCCTATTC
>NZ_RZQA01000154.1:0-9384 GCF_004022915.1 Mesorhizobium sp. M7A.F.Ca.US.006.04.2.1 | reverse complement strand
ACTTTACAGCGACTGGACTTGTTAAGAAGGACCACAGCCTTGAGCTGGCCGATTCGTTCATCGCGCCAGCCAACTATCCTGCTATCGCCTTCGAGCTCAACGAGCAGGCTGCGGTCGACGCGTTCAATGCCGTATGCAGGACTATGTTGGCTCTGGCGAAATGATGGCAGTATTCGGCAAATACGGCTACGGCAAAGACAACCTGCGGACGGCAGCAAGACCGCTGACCTCTGCAGAGGCTGAAGGCAATGTGCCTTAACACGTCCCCGGTCATGGCGGGGACGTGTTCAGTGGGCAAGCGTCTGTGAGGCGATTTCAGGTCCACCGTGGCGGTGCTCACAAGACGCGCCTCATTGCCTGAAACAAACACATCTACACTTCATCGGGTGCGCACATGTGAGCGTCGCGGCCCACAATACGACGGCCAATATGCGGGCTGGCTCACCTGCCACATCAGGCAACTGCGCAAGCAAATCCCCTGACGTGTGCCGGAACGAGAAGCAGGAGAATACTGTGGAAATCAGAGTTGTACGCCCGGGCGACCTTTCTCAATTGCGCAAGATTTGTGACGAACACATCGACTTGGAAGGGGTGACAATAGCGGACCAGGACCTGAGTCCTTATTGGAACTCGGCGTTTTTTGGAACACCTGCCCAGTTGTTCGGTTGGGTTTGTGATGAAGGAGGGTGTGTGCTGACAGTTCTGCAAATTCGCTGAGAGAGGGCGGTCATGGCAGGCTGGTGATTGTTCACGTCACCGATTCCCGCGAAGGAACGCCACCATGACCAAGATTGAAAGTAAGACCGGCAGCGCTGCCATCAAAGACATTCTGCTTTCGGACCCGGACGGACTTCACGAAGTGATCCGTGCGGTGATGCAGGAGGTACTCGAGGCCGAGATGGACGAGGCGCTGGGGGCTTCGAAGAGCGAGCGCACACCTGAGCGGCTCGGCTACCGCTCGGGTTATTACGGCCGCACCCTTGTCACGCGGGTCGGCAAGCTTGAGCTGCGGGTTCCGCAGGACCGGGCCGGCCGCTTCTCGACCGAGCTTCTCGAGCGTTACCAGCGTTCGGAGCGGGCCTTGGTGGCGACGCTTGCGGAGATGTATGTGCAGGGCGTGTCGACCCGCAAGGTCAAGGCGATCACGGAAGAGCTGTGCGGCCATGCGTTCTCGGCCTCGTCGATCTCGGCCATCAACAAGCGGCTGGACGAGAGCCTCGCTGCCTTTGCCAGGCGCCCCCTTCAAGAGCCGTTTCCTTACCTCATCCTCGATGCGCGCTAAGAGAAGGTGCGTGAGGCCGGCGTCGTCATGAGCCAGGCGGTGCTGATCGCTGTCGGCATCGACTGGGACGGCCGGCGCCAGATCCTGGCCGTCGAGATGGCCAATCGCGAAAGCCGCTCGGCCTGGAGGGATTTCCTCGTCGCGCTGAAGGCGCGCAGCCCCAAGGGCGTCGAGCTGGTTGTCTCCGCCAATCATGCCGGCCTGGTCGCGGCGATCGGCGAGGTGATCCCCGAAGCCGCCTGGCAGCGCTGCTACGTCCACTTCCTCAGGAACGCGCTCGATCACCTGCCGAGAAAGCACGGCGCCGACTGCCTGCAGGACTTGCGCTGGCTCTAATGACCGGCGCGATCTCGCCGAGGCCAAGGCCGATCTCGCCGCATGGCTGTCCAAATGGTCGGGCCGCTATCCGCGACTGACGAGTTGGGTGGAGGAGACCATCGAGCGCACGCTGACCTTCTTTTGCCTGCCGCGCCAGCATCACAAGCATCTCAAGAGCACCAACATGCTTGAACGGCACAATGAGGAAATCCGCCGGCGCACCAATGTCATGCGCATCTTCCCCAATGAAAGCTGCCTGCGCCTCGTCAGGGCGCTGGCTGCGAGACCAACGAGAACTGGATGGAGGCCAACCGCTACATCAACATGGACGATCTGCGCGAGCACAAGAAGCTCGCTCTACGCCAAGCCGCATGACCAGCATCGTGGCCGCCCCATTTTGCAGAACTTGACGCACACAACCTGAAGGAGGTAAGCGTCATGACAACTCTTAGAGGATACATGACCGCGTCGATCCGGCTTTTCCTTGTTGGTCAGGGGCGATCCTCGGGTACGCCTCCGGCGAGGGCCGCCTTGCGCGATCATGGCACGGTAGCGAGGCTGGGCTCTTAAGGTCGTCCTTAGGAGCGTAAGCCCCGCGACCATCCCATCGCTGAAAACAAACCCTTGATCAGCGGGCGCCCGACGGACCGCCTCTGTCGTCGTGGCGCTCCCATGAAGAACCTGGCCCATAGTGCATCCTTTGATTCGGAAGATAAGGATGCCCCATCAAAACCTGAGATCAAACATTTAGGCAGGCCTCGACTGGGACAAGTAAAACGGCCGCATTCGAGGCATGAGGCTGCACGCGTCTAAGATCCGAACAGCCAATACCCGAGCGTCCTCGACATCCCCGCCGCCAGAAGTCAACGATGCCCAGATCGGCCGCACGACCACCAGCAGAAGGGCGCCACCTCAACCCGTCCTACACTCAACATTTTGTCGCGTCCGCGACGTGCCTTCTTGATCCGATCCGTGGTCTGCTCACCTAAATAGCTGAAAGAGATCACGCATTTCTGTTTCCGGCCTGATTAGCCAGTTTGGCACGAGGTTTGCAACTTTGTGTGCGATCCAGTTGAACGGGCCGATTGGCACAGTCACCTGAAATCACAACTAATTAAAGGAACGGAACATGTCGGAACTGTATCGGATGGCATTACCAATGGGGGACAGCCGGCCGGCAATGCCTCCGCCCACCACAACCAGCCTTCGCCTGACTGTCTCGTGCTGGCCACGCCAGAGTAATCAATTTTGTCCTAAGAACCACAATACGACAAATCGCAGAACGTCCATCCATCCATCCTGAAACCAAGACACAGCAATCGCTTGTCGACGCAGTGTCCCACCGCCGAGAGGAAATGTAGATGAGAAAATTTGTTGCCGCCAAGCTTCATGGAATAACTGTGACCGACGCGAATTTGAACTACCGGGGCTCAATAACTTTGGATCCAGATCACTGCGACGAAGCCGGCATCCTTCCAATGGAATTCGTTGAAATCTGGAATAAATCATCGGGCGCTCGAATCAGCACTTACGTGATTTATGGAGAGCGGGGTTCTCGTTGCTGCGTGCTGAACGGAGCCGCTGCTCGCACCTGTCAGGTCGGGGACGAAATAATCGTTTGCTCCTCCGCATACATCGAGGAGCATCAGATGGTGGAGATCAAGCCGCGAGTGCTGACTTTCCACCGGGATAATTCTATCTGCGACCACATGTTCTACGAGGGTGCAATAGACGACGATGGAAGGATAACGTTCTCGATTCGCGAGGGCTCTCCCGGCGATAACGCGCTAAAACTCACTCCCTAGTAGGGCCTTTCGGTGACAGCTCGTGGCGCCGGGTCCCGGTCAAGGGCGTACTCGTCCCCAGTACTCTGGTACGCGATACAGTGCATTATCCCACTCGGCCACTATTCGGTCAGTTGCCATCAAGCCCAATCGGTTCTGCCCAGATCTGGGAAGACGATTTTGCTGCGCCAAAGGCAACTTCAGCTTCAGCCAGCGGCTGCGGGTAGAGGCGACCAATTTCACGGAATGTTTGGCCTTGGATCGTTGTCTTTAAGTCTGAGGTCCACGATGGCAAAACGACCTATCGACAAAAACGCAGAGTGGAGAACAGCCAATGTCAAGGAAAGCTCTCATCCTGGTTGAAGGCCATGCAAGAGGTAATGGAATACGATACATCCACGCGGCCCGGCGTCTTGGCTTTCATCCAATTACACTATCAGTTGATCCAACACAGTACGAGTATCTTGCGGCGGAAAGAAGCGAGGCAATCCGTGTCGATACAACCAATCTTGATACCTTGATTCGCGAATGTTCCAGGCTGCGTGAGACCAATGACATCGCTGGTATCACGGGCTTCTCGGGCATCGACGAGTCGGTCTATGCAACCGTTGGCAAACTATGTCGGCATTTCGACTTACCGGGACCCAACCCCGAATTGATTGAACGATGCTGTGACAAATTCTCTCAGCGCCAGCTACTTGCGGAAGCCGGAGTTCCGATACCCGCTTATCGCATGGCGCTGAATGTGGCAGAAGTAGAAAGCGCTGTCGCGGAGATCGGCTTTCCCGTAATTGTTAAGCCGGCAATCGGCAGCGGTAGCATCGGTGTCCGATTGTGCCGCAACGCCGATGAGTTAGCTGACCACACGACCTATCTGTTGGGTGGGAAGCACATCTGGCCGTCTTCGCCGAGGATATTGGTTGAGGAATTCGCGCGCGGCCCTTTTTATAGCGTGGAGATAATGGGCAATGAGGTTATTGGGATTGTCGCCGTTGATTTCGGCCCCCCACCGCATTTCGTCTTCCGTGAAACGACCTTCCCGGCCCCGCTTGCGGAAGACGATCATGACCGTATCGTTGATGTTTCGCTGAGGTGCTTGCAAGCTCTTGGCCTTAATTGGGGGCCAACGAACATCGAGCTCCGGTTGACTAATCATGGCCCGGTTGTAATCGAAGTGAATCCGCGTCTTGCTGGTGCGCTTGAGCCTGAACTGGTCCAACTGGCGAGCGGTGTCGATCTGGTCACCGAGCACATCAAGCTTGTCGTCGGCGAGGAATGGGATTTGCGCAGAAGGCATTTGCAGACCGCAGCCGCGCGGTTCCTAGTTGCTGATTGCGACGGCACCCTCGATTGGATCGATGGCGGCAGTCAGGCGATCGCGGTACCAGGTGTCGCTGAAATCAAATTGTATGTTGAACCCAACGCGCCGATCTTCAGGAAAGGCGATTTTCGAGACTGGATAGGACATGTCGTCGCCGTTTCACCCAGCCTTGCTCAGACCGAAGCGATACTCCAACGAGCTGTCGACTTAATCGCTTGGTCTATCACACCGCCGTCGGGCGAACAGGAGCGATCTGCAGCCCCACGACTCCCCCCCAACTGAGAGGTGATCCGTCGCCAGCATAAGAACTCTTACCCGCAATAGCTCGCCTTGTTGTCAAAAGCATAGCTGGAGTTCAAACTTATGAATATATCCAAGGGACCCCAGGCATTCCCTAGAAGTGAATACCTTCGCCGGCTCGGCTCGGTGAAGTTCGAAATGGGTCGGTGCGATATCGACGCGCTCGTCGTTTCCGACCAACATAACATTACCTATCTCACGGGGTACACCGCGCTATCAGCCTATGTTCCTCAGGCCGTTGTGGTTTCGATACGAGAAGAGGAACCGACGTTCATTCTGCGCCGCTGTGATGCGCCGGCAGCCATTCATCAATGTTTTATGGAGCGCGACAAAATCGTCGCATACCCCGAAGCGTATATTGGAAATCCTGACAAGGATGGCTATGACGCGGTAGTCGATTACTTGGAGGACGTCGGCCTCGCGAGTCGAGGCATAGGAATCGAGCTATGCTGCCTTCCATCGCAATCGGCGAAAAAGTTTAGGATGCGCCTGCCTGGTGCCACGATCGTCGATGCTACTAAGGCGGTCACTTGGAAAAGGCTCATCAAGTCAGATCTCGAGATAGCTGTAATGCGGGAGGCGGCGGCAATCTCAGACGCCGCGATTCGACGCGCTGCTGAGGTAATACGCCCCGGGGTGCGTGAAGCAGACGCGTGCGCGGAAATTGTGGCAACGTTGGTGCGCGGCGCAAACGGTAAGCCAGGAAGCGGGATCGAGGGAATAAGTTTGTGTTCATCACCGCGAACGGGAACGTGCCACATTCCGTGGAGCGAGGACGTTTTTCGCTATGGATCGCAGGTGAATCTCGAAATCGGCGGTGCGCGATATGGTTACTGTGCTGGGCTTATGCGCACTTACACGATCGGCTCACCCTCCGATCGTCTACGTCGCGTGCATGAGATCCAAGTCGCCGGCCTTGAGGTCGCTCTTGATGCGATACGGCCAGGAGCGACTTGCAGCGATGTTGCCAACGCCTTCAATCGCAGCATCGAGAAGCGGGGCCTCAAAAAGGAGACGCGTTGCGGCTATGCACACGGCATTGGTTGGTTGGAGCCGACCGCAAGCCTTAAGGATGGCGATATGACAGAGTTGCTACCAAACATGACCTTTCACCTGATGTTAGGTAATTGGATCGAGGAGGATTTTGGATACGTCATCAGCGAAACGTTCCGTGTCACAGACTCCGGCGTCGAGGTACTGACCACTGCTCCCCGGAAGATTTTTGAGATCTAAATTAGAATATGGCTTGTCATAACGACAGCGCGGACGTCCGGAATAGATCTTGCCGGTCGACGAGATGTCGCCTACCTTGTTGAAGTGCGGACGGCGAGCGGCGGTCGGCATGCGGGGCCGATCCGTGTCGAGGCGAAGCCGAACGCACGCTGGTCGCTGTACGACCAGTTCTCCTGCGGCCGATCAACTCGTCGACGACGTGACGCGCGAATGCCTTACGCGATTCCGGACACAGATCTCTGGTCGCCGCGTTGCTCGCGAACTGACGACCTGATCGCCCAGCGCGGCAAGCCCGGCATGATCGTCGCAGACCACCGCACGGAGTTTACCTCGAACACGGTCCTTGCCTGATCAATGGATCATCGCGCCGAAAATACATTCCGCTGCAAGCCCATGTGCGCAACATAAATGGCTGCACCTCTAGTCTACTCGCCACTGTTTAAAAGACTGGGGCAGGTCAATGCGCTTTCGTTACGACCTCAGAGCAAGTCTACAGGTCATAGTAGTAGGTAAGGTATGGACTCAATTTACCGATCTTGTCATAGAGCGCCCGCGCATGATAATTTGATCTGTCCGTATTCCAATAGATTCTCAGCCAGCCTTGGTCGCGACCGTAGGAGGCCAGATTCGTGAGCATGGCTTGGCCAATCCCCTGGCGCCGCGAAGACTCGTCGACATAGAGATCTGCGAGAAAACAGACCGGACGATCGCTAAGAGTATACGGGTGAATGACAAAGGTAGCAAAACCTATGGTAACGCCAGTTGCTGAGACCGCGATCAGCGCGTTAATCGGTTCGTCTGGGCGCTCGATGCGCCGCCAGATCCTATCTGTCGCCTGTTCTGATGAATTGAGACCTTGGTCGGCGCAATATGCGTACCAAAGGGACCGCCATGCATCGCGGTCGGCAGTGCCTGCGAGACGAATCTCCATGAGGGGCGGGCTCCGGCTGAGAATGGGCTCCAGGGCGCGAGGTGTTCGGCCTGAAAGGTTGACGGCTTGCGATAACTGCCACCGGCCCGCAAGACGTGCAGCACGCGACCGCCGGGTGTTATAAGATCTTTCCGCCTGTGACGGCGTCGTGGTCGCGCTGGAACTGGTTCCCGGGAGCTCGGTTCGCGATACGTCAAGCGCGAGTTGGGCGAGCGTTATCATGGGATCAAGTTCCCTCAGGTTTTCCCGCAGCACGTTTGCGACAGCGGTGCAGATCTAGTGCGATCTTTCCCTGCGACCACACGATGCAAACAATCTGACACCATAGGTGCATTCATCCCGAAGCGGGCTTCCGACCGCCGCGCTACACGCGCGACGGCGGGACAATCTAGCGGATGCGAGAGTTCTTCCAGCTTACCACGGAGATCTGCACCGCGTCGGCGCCATAATTGCGCATGCTTTAGAAAAGCAGACAATCATTGCAGTTCGCGCGCGCGTCCGGCGCCATTCCCAGTCACCCATATTGACTCAACGTTGCGCAGCATCATTTCTACAACACTAACTTGCTGCCCTTGTCGCGAAGTCAGGCGAGCGTCGATCTCGGGATAAATAAAGAAGGGCAGCGAAATTCGATCAGTCGGACCACTATGCACGACCTGGTGGGGCGTACTCTTGAAGCGGCCGTCGCTCAAGACCTGAAGGAGGTCGCCCAGATTGACTACGAGACTATCGGGCAGGCTCGGCACCGGCATCCATCGACCGCGGAACCACACCTGCAAGGAACGCAGGGGGAGTTCCTCTTGCAGCAGCAGCGTGAAGAAGCCATGATCCGTGTGCTTTGCGCAAGTGCCGCCGCGAGCTGGATACCGTATCACGCGTTGCCCAAGCGTCGGCGTGCTGAAATGGCGTTGGAACCATGCCTCTTCCATACCTATCAGGTCCGCCAGCGCATCCCCGATCTGGGGGACAATCCCGGCGAGCACGGTAGCCTGCAAAGCAAGCAGGTTTCTTGCGAAGCCAGGAGCCAAGGCTTCATCCGGAAGGCGCGTGCGGCCGGAGAACGGACGCCGGTCGCCTTCGTTCTCAATTCCGAGGTCGAATACCTCCTTTGGATCGAAGCCGGCCTCAGGATGTAGCATTTCGCCGTGTAAAGGACTGTATCCACGGGCGGCAGTGGGGTACACGTCCTGAAAGGCGTGCCCGTAGCGTTCCTTAACCGACTGTGGCAATGCGAAGAATCGCCGGGAAGCCTCAATGGCTTGCGCGATCTGTTCCCCGGGGATGCCGTGCTCGACAAGGTAGAAGAACCCGTATTCCTGGCATGCCATTTGCAGGCGCTGGCGCTCGTCACGTCGCGTTGCATCGTCTCTCAATTTCGAAAGTGAAATTTTCGGCAGCGTGGTCATAGTCAATCCCCTTTTTGGGCGCTTAAGTTGATTAGTGTTTGCCGCGGCTCTCAAAGTCGACAGTTCCTTGGATGTGGGCAACGCGCCGTCTCTTCCAATAATAACGAAAGTCGACATGATGTCCCATTCTAAGGCTAAGCCGATGGCTGGGCGGTGATTCCGTCTTAGCAATTGATCTCTAGCGCTTCCTGGTGAAGATAACAACGATTTGTATGTTAATATAGTTGTATATATTGTTACATCCGTCGCGGTTAGTTTAACATTATCACGGCCAAGATACTAAGAGCGATTTACAATTCTGAATTGCTTTATGACTTCCAGGCTCAATCCAGACCAGCGCCGACCTCCGGGTTTCATGGCAGGATCGGCCATCTCGAAGAGCTCTATGACGCGAGGTATCGCCAGCTACCTGAGCTCGTCCATCACACACGCCGTCCCGGACGATGGCCGAATGGCAGAAACCGACCGCTCGAAATTTTCCTATCCCATAGTCTTTTTCGACGCTATCCGGGTCGAGCGGTCAAGCTCAGGGACGAAGACTTCGTTCGCAAAAAAGCCATCTACATCGGGTTCGGCGTTCTGCCTGGCGGCACCAAGGAGCACATGAGCTGAGGAAGCGCTTGTCGACGTTATCCGCCGTCTCGACGAGACGACTAGCCGAGCAGCAAAGCAGGCAGCGATTTAGCTCCGTCTGCCGTCTCTCAAGGTTGTGTCGGCCAATTTCTCAGCCACCATAATCGTCGGAATGTTTGTGTTCGCCCGAGGGCAAAATGGCATGACGGAAGCGTCGGCGATCCTCAAACCCAAAA
>NZ_RZQA01001549.1:0-620 GCF_004022915.1 Mesorhizobium sp. M7A.F.Ca.US.006.04.2.1 | reverse complement strand
GCGTATAGCCGTCGGGCACGACTTTCTGCGCGGCAAAGGCCGCCAGCACTTTTGGATCGGCGACATCGGCCCATTCCGGCGGTGCGATCATCAGTGTGCCCAAGGAATAGGGCACGTCGCCGGGCGGCGTGCGCAGATTCTCGCCGCCGGCAAAGACGATGCCCGCCTGAAGCTGTGCGGCATCGCGGCCCATGATGGCGATGTCGTCGCCATCGCCGCCGGCAAAGACATGCGTCGCGCCGGCCTTCTTCAGCCGACCGATCATGCCGATCTGATTGTCGAGCTGGGGCCGGAACGTGTCGACGAACACAGGTTTCAGCGCTGCCTGTTCGGCCGCTGCCCGCAACGTCTCGGCGATTTCACGGCCGTAGATGGTGCCGTCGTCGATAATGGCGAACAATTCGTTTTGCCACAGGCGGGTGAGGGCTGACGCGACCGCATTGCGCTCATCGTCGCCGCGTGGTCCGAGGCGATAGACCGGCCAGCCGGTCTTGGCGCGGCGGTCGGTCAGGCTTTCGGTTCGCACGCCAATGGTGATGACCGGAATGTTGGCGTCCTTCAGGATCGGCATCGCCGCCTCGATCGCCTCGGTGCAGAGAAAGCCGACCACGATATTGACC
>NZ_RZQA01001548.1:0-622 GCF_004022915.1 Mesorhizobium sp. M7A.F.Ca.US.006.04.2.1 | reverse complement strand
GCCGAGAGGTGGCGGGCCTTATTCTTTGTGTTGAACGATGTAGCTATTGCTGACGGCGTTGCTCCCAACACCGCGCGTGACAACAACGGTGGTGTACCCGGCGGGCAGGGAACCGGTGACAGTCTCGTCGAGGGGATGACATCGTCCGACGATTTCCCCATTTGGCGCACCTGCGAGCCTGTCTTTCAGAGATGCCTTACACACGTCAAGCGACGCATATGTGGTCGGCGCGGCATCAATGGGCCTGCAGACGACAGCCTCGCCTGGGCTGCAAGAGAGTAAAAGCAGTACTGCTGCGGTTGCCGGATCCATTGTCGAAGCTCCACTGAGACGAGCCTCAACGCAGATCGACGGCCTTTGTTGCACAGGCAGCCCTGGCGGCGGCCCGCTGCCGAGAGGTGGCGGGGCTAATCCCTATTTCGCAAGCGAGTTGCCGGACAGCTCAAAAACCATCGGCTCGCCTCTGAAATCGGAATAGCGAATCCATCGAGGCGAAATCGTAAAAAGTTGTGCCCCTTGCTTTAGAAACTCCGCTTCAAGCGGACAGTTGGCAACGTGGACATCTCTCAACCGCTGTAATTCGTTAGCCTTGGCAGGTCGGGCCCGGCCTTCGATTTTGAAC
>NZ_RZQA01001547.1:0-628 GCF_004022915.1 Mesorhizobium sp. M7A.F.Ca.US.006.04.2.1 | reverse complement strand
TTTCAAGCCAGTTCAAAACGTCCGCAATTGCATCGCTCAATTTAAAACCTCTGGTTTTCGAAGGTGCCGCAGCCTGACCGGCCGCACGTCCCTGGTAAAAATAGCTGGTGAGTTTTAGGAAAACAGACGTGGCTGTCGCCAAGCGCTTTTCCTTATTTTTTCAAGTCACTAGCTGGTATGTCGGGAGGCATTTCAAAACCAATTGCGCGATCTGCGATCGCAACATAGAGGTTGGAGGGCGGAATGCCAAGCACGAGCCGGTAAACCAGCGCGCAGCCGCTATCGGCGGGAGCGGCGAGCTCGCTGCGGTAAGATCTGGCGCACGCAGCGCCCGAGCCACGCTGTGCAAAACGGTCATCACAAATCTTGACCTCGCATGCACTTGCACCTCTGGCCGCTGTCTGGCTTTTTGGGGTACCCATCGCAACGGACTGATTCGCGTCATGCCGCTCGATTGCAATATGCCCAAGGCAGTCTGCGGGTGGGTCGTGAAGCGCGCGCAATTGACGAAGGAGAAACAGGCATGGCCGAGTTCAAGAAGCCCGAAATCTCCGAGATGAGACCCAAGATCACCGTTATCGGCGTCGGCGGCGGCGGCGGCAATGCCGTCAACAACATGATCGCCGAG
>NZ_RZQA01001546.1:0-630 GCF_004022915.1 Mesorhizobium sp. M7A.F.Ca.US.006.04.2.1 | reverse complement strand
ACATCGGAGATCCTGCCTCGGCAACGGCGCCGTGCCGCGTTGCCATTGCAAGGGACTGACCAAGGGACTGACAAGGCCCGATGATCAAGGTCATCGCCATCGCCGTCTGGATCTGCGCCGCAACGCTGGGCGCCGTATTCTATTCTTTCCAGGCGGCCGGCGAGCGCGGTGTCGGCGAAACGCCGAAGCCGATGCTGGGCGGCCTCGACTACGTCAAGACCGACATCATTTCGGTGCCGCTGATCCGCGATTCCGAGATCGGCGGCTATTTCCTGACCAAGCTTGTCTACACGGTCGAACCCGAGCAGATCAAGAAACTGTCCATTCCCGCCGAAGCGCTGATCACCGACCAGGTTTATTCCTACCTCTATTCCAATCCGCAGATCGACTTCACCAACAAGGCGACGATCGATCTCGATGCCTTCCGCGCCGCGATCCGCGATACCGTCAACACGCGTGTCGGGGCGCCTTTGGTGCATGAGGTTCTGATCGACCAGGTCAATTTCCTGTCGAAGGACGAAATCCGCGACAACTGGCTGCGCCGCAAGAAAAGCGAGACGGCGAGCGAAATGACCAAGGCGTTCAAGGAACACTGAGTTGCCGGGCTCGCATTCCCGGCCTCCTCCAGGC
>NZ_RZQA01001545.1:0-633 GCF_004022915.1 Mesorhizobium sp. M7A.F.Ca.US.006.04.2.1 | reverse complement strand
GGGCCGAAGAACGGCTGAGACTTGAGGAGGCTCTGGTGCTCGCCGGCGACTACAACGTCATTCCCGAGCCGATCGACGCGCGGTTTCCGGAGAACTGGCTGGGCGACGCCCTGTTCCAGCCGCAGACGCGACAGGCCTTCCGTCGGCTGCTCAATCTTGGTTTCACCGAGGCGGTGCGCGCGGTCACCGACGCGCGCGACACCTATACGTTCTGGGACTATCAGGCCGGCGCCTGGCAGAAGAACAACGGCATCCGTATCGACCACCTGCTTTTGTCGCCGGAAGCCGCCAACCGATTCTCATCGGCCTCTATCGAAAAGCATGTGCGCGCTTGGGAAAAACCGTCCGACCATGTCCCGGTGGCGATCGATCTCGCGCTTCAGCCGGCTTGAGAGAACCTCGCCGGGCCCGTCTGCGCTGAACCCTCATATCGCCACATTTCGCGCCGTTCATTGCAGACCAGCATGGCGGCTGGGGTTCCATGAGCACACGATTTCATCTTTGTCCCATTGGCCTGGCATTTGCCATGGCCGTTCCTGGTACGGCATTTGCCGACCAGGAATGCCTGGCCAATGGAAAATCCTACCAGATCGGTCAGGTCGCCTGCCTGACGGTGGCCGAGCAGAGCCATCT
>NZ_RZQA01001544.1:0-636 GCF_004022915.1 Mesorhizobium sp. M7A.F.Ca.US.006.04.2.1 | reverse complement strand
CGCTTCTGGTGCTGTTCATCACCAGGGTCCAGAACAACATTCGCACCCGCGACGCTCATCTTGCGGATTTGCGCCAGCAATCGGCGGAGGAGGCTCACATCGTCAGGATGGGCCTGCTCGCCTCTGGCGCCGCGCATGAGCTAGGCACGCCGCTGGCTACGCTTTCCGTCATCCTCAACGACTGGCAGCGCATGCCGGTTCTCGAGGCCGATCCGGATCTGGCGCAGGAAATCCGGGAGATGCAGGGCCAGTTGGACCGTTGCAAGAAGATCGTTTCGGGAATCCTGATGTCGTCGGGCGAATTGCGCGGCGAAGGCACGGTTCGCACCTCCGTCGATGCCTTTCTGGCGGAGCTGGTGGCCGAATGGAAGTCGACACGGCTGCCGCAAGGTTTCGAATACACCAGGCGTTTCGGCGCCAACCAGGAGATCGTCTCCGATCCCGCGCTCAAACAGGTGATGTTCAATGTACTGGACAACGCACTTGAAGCGTCGCCTCTATGGGTCGGTTTGATCGTCAGCCGCCACGCGAACGATCTCATCATCGAAGTTGTCGACGCGGGACGGGGATTTGAAGAAACCATGCTTGCTGAATTCGGCAAGCCCTACACGTCGACCAAGAACCGGCCAGGTAGCG
>NZ_RZQA01001543.1:0-638 GCF_004022915.1 Mesorhizobium sp. M7A.F.Ca.US.006.04.2.1 | reverse complement strand
TGCTTCCTCGTACCGCGCGTTCTCGGTGACGGCTCGGGCAACGGCTTCCGCTTCCAGCGGCTGAAGGACAAGCTCGGCAACCGTTCCAACGCATCCTCCGAAGTCGAATTCGTCAATGCCATCGGCGAGATGGTCGGCGAACCCGGTGCCGGTGTGAAGACGATCATGGACATGGTGACGCTCACCCGGCTCGATTGTGCCATCGCCTCGTCGGCGATCATGCGCGCGGGCCTCGCCGAGGCCGTTCATCATGCCCGCCATCGTCAGGTGTTCGGTTCGACCCTGATCGAGCAGCCGTTGATGCAGCGCGTGCTGGCCGACATGGCACTCGATGTCGCCGCCGCCACCGCACTGTCGTTCCGGCTGGCGCGGTCCTTCGACGAGGCGGCCAGCGACCGCGGTGAAGCGGCGTTTGCCCGCGCCATGACGCCGGTCGTCAAATACTGGGTCTGCAAGATCGCGCCGCCTTTGCTCTATGAGGCGATGGAGTGCCTCGGCGGCAATGGCTATGTCGAGGAGGCGCCGCTCGCCCGCTATTATCGCGAGGCCCCGGTCAACGCGATCTGGGAGGGCTCGGGCAATGTCATGGCGCTCGACGTGCTGCGCGTGCTTGGCCGTGCGCCCGGCCTGTTCGAGGA
>NZ_RZQA01001542.1:0-638 GCF_004022915.1 Mesorhizobium sp. M7A.F.Ca.US.006.04.2.1 | reverse complement strand
AGGTTCAATGTTCGGCCATGCCGTCCACGCGCTGTCGATGTCGGGATGCCAGGCCACCAGCATGACCAGATAGATGTCGGCCAGCGACATCCGGTCGCCGACCAGCCAGTCACGGCCTTCGAGCGCGGCATCCAGAACGGCAAAGCCACGGTCCATCTCGGCCACGGCTGCCTGCTTGACCGCCTTGGTGCCTTCGGGATCGGCAGTGTAGCGGTATGCGTAGTAGAAACGCAGCACCGCCGGATAGAGCACCGACGACATGAAGGCCATCCAGCGCAGGAAATCGGCGCGGGCAGGCGCGTCTGCTGCCGGCGCCAAATTGGCATCGGGATGACGCTCGGCAAGCAGGATGCAGATCGCCGCCGATTCCGTCATCGAGCTTCCGTCCGGCAAGGTCAGCACCGGCACCTGGTTCAACGGACTGATGTCGAGGAAGGCGGGGTCGGGCCGGTCGGTCTTCGGCACGTCGATCTGCTCGAACTGTGCATTCGCCAACGCCAGCGCTGCCTCGACGACGAAGCCGCCGCTGCCAGGACGGGTATAAAGCTTGTACATGAAATTCTCCCCCGGCCGCGCAAAGCAGGCCGGGGCGATATGAACCGGAAGCGGTGCCGCGCTCAAGCCGCCGATGGCGGCCA
>NZ_RZQA01001541.1:0-639 GCF_004022915.1 Mesorhizobium sp. M7A.F.Ca.US.006.04.2.1 | reverse complement strand
GTCTATCCCTACGAAACACATACGCGGTACTTTCGCGACGAGGTCCAATCTCGCCTCGATGGCCGCCGCCGCTTCCTTGGTCCGCTCGGCTTCACCGCCAAGCGACGCTTTCTCAACGCAGCGCGCTGTCTGGTCATTCCGAGCCTCGCAGCCGAGACCAGCTCGCTTGTGGCCATGGAGGCCCTCGCCTGCGGGACCCCGGTAGTCGCCTTTCCAAATGGTGCGCTTCCCGACGTCATAGAGCACGGCAGAACGGGCTTTCTCGTCGACACGGTCGACGAGATGGCCCAAGCCATTCTTGCGGCGCCCAGCTTGGATGCCGAGACATGCAGGGCCGAAGCGCGACGGCGATTTTCGCTGGAACGGATGATCTCGTCTTACATGGATGCCTATCAGGCGCTGGCACAGCTTGGCACTGGTCGCCGGCGCTTGGCTGCGACGCCGTGAGCAAAGCGGTGCTGCGCTGCGAAATCATCGGTGACCCCGCGCAGTTCGACGCCTTGACGCCGCACTGGTGGAAACTGTGGCAGCAGAGTCCCTCGGCGACGCCGTTTCAATCTCCCGCCTGGCTGGTGCCATGGTGGCACGCATTCGCACCCGGTGAACTGGCGACAGTCGCGAACGGGAAAGACGGGGATC
>NZ_RZQA01001540.1:0-640 GCF_004022915.1 Mesorhizobium sp. M7A.F.Ca.US.006.04.2.1 | reverse complement strand
GGATCAGAAAGAGTACGGTCGGCCATCTTGGCCACCACCTTCATGTCTCTGGCGCCCATTTTGACGGTTGCCAAGCCGTCTCCGCCGTCGACGGGCATCACCTCTTCAAGGTCATCGATCCGATCCCACTCTTCGCCGGAATTCCATGGACCATTGGTATCGCCGTCACCTTGAGAGGTGTTGACGTACATGCTGGCGTACCTCTCGATGCCCGGGAGCTTGCCTGACGGGAAATTGTTTTCGATGGCGTAGAGTGCTTTCTCAAACGACTTTTGATGAGCGATCTCGCGTGTCATCAGGAAGCCGAGCGCGTCCTTGATGCCCGGATCATCGGTGATGTTGATGAGGCGTTCGTAAACGATCTTGGCGCGCGCTTCAGCGGCGATGTTCGACCGCAAATCCACGGTAGGTTCACCGCGTGAGTCGACATAGGCCGCGGTCCAGGGAACGCCGGCTGAGTCGCACAGCGCGGGAGCACCGCCAAACAGGATGGATTCCTTGGCTGTCGTACCGCTGGCGCCGATCATCATATAAAGGTCCGCTTCTTTCATCTGGCCTTCGGCAAGTTGTGCCTTGAGCCCCTTGTTCAGCATGGTGACGATCGATCCCACCACCTCAAGGTGGCTGAGTTCTTCAGTGG